>JASBYO010000104.1 GCA_029983925.1 Flexilinea sp. | reverse complement strand
TCGTTCAGGCGATCAGAACCAAGAGCAGCGAACGCAGCAAGCGCACGTTCCAACCCATCGTCCTTCCCATAATCGGGTCGAACGTGATCACGAGGAACCGGCGATAGAAAATAACGACCGCGACAAGGACCGCGAGTCCGGCGGCGGCGATAAAGCGGATATCGGCCGCCGTCACGCCTAAAACGTTCCCGAACAGAATATGGGTCAAGTCGACCGCGTATGAACGGTTCGAACTGATCATCGCCACGCCTAACGCCAACGCGGCCGAAAACAGGATCCCGATCGCGGTATCCTCGCGAATCTCGCTGTTCTCGGATAAAGCCGAAACGCCCAGCGCGACCGCGCAGGAAGCCGCCAGCGCGCCAACCGTCAAATTTCCGCCGAAAAGATACGCAACCGCGACGCCGGGAAGAACCGCATGCGCCAGCGCGTCGCCTAAAAACGCCATCGAGCGAATCACGACGTAAACCCCGATTACGGAACAGACCGCGCCGACGGTCATCGCCGCCAGCAGACTGCGGACAAAAAAATCAAACTGAAAAGGCGTCCGTATTAAATCGATCATAAATCCTGCCTCATAAAAAAACGGCGCGCTTGCCGTAGACTTTTTCCAATTTCTCGCGAACAATCATCGTTTCCGCGTCCCCGTATTCCATTTCGCGATCGTTCAGGAGCAGGACTTTTTCAAAATGATCGCGGACGATCCCTAAATTATGCGTCACAACGAGCGTCGTTACGCCCAGATCATGAAAATCATGCAGACACTCCAAGATCATTTCCTCGGTCGGCAGATCGACGGCATTAAACGGCTCGTCCATGAGCAGGATGCGCGGCTGCTGCGCCAGCGTCCGCGCCAGGAAGATACGCTGCTGCTGGCCGCCGGAAAGGTCGCCGATCCGCCGGTTTGAAAACGCCGCGATCCCCATCCGCTCCATCGCTTCCGCGACGATCTCGCGATCCGCTTTCGACGGCGGACCGAACGGTGCCATATGGTTGAAACGCCCCATCATCACGGCGTCGAAAACGGTAATCGGATAATTCCAATCGATCATCCCGCGCTGGGGCACGTATGAAACGCAGCCGGTATGACGGGAAAAAGCGGCGACGCCATGCAGCATAACTTTCCCGGCATACGGCGGAATTAAACCGACGATCGTTTTCAGCAGCGTCGATTTACCCGCGCCGTTCGGGCCGATAATCGCGACCAGCTCGCCGGAATAAATAGTTAAATTTAAATTCGCCAGCGTCGGCTCGCGTTCTTCGGCGTAGCCCAACGACGCGTCGATCAGTTCGATCATCGGTTGCTGCATGTCCCGGTTTCCCATCGGCTTCAATTATACTCTGTTCGAGGACGATTCCGCTCGGAATTTGAAAATGAGTTTCAAATTCAAACAGGAGACTCTTCCTCAGCGTCGGCTCCGGATCCGCAGCCGCACAGCATCGGCGGCATACGGGACTAAAACCTGACCATATCGGTCATTATTTTCGGGCTATAATAACTTTCAGGAGGCACGCGATTGAAAGAAAGCCGCCATTTTCAAATCATCTACATCCTCTTACAAAAAGGACGCGTTACCGCGCCGGAATTAGCCGAAAAGCTCGGCGTTTCGGTCAGGACGATTTACCGGGATGTCAATGCGCTCAGCGGCGCGGGCATCCCGGTTTACGTTACGACCGGAAGAAACGGCGGCGTCCGAATCCTTGACACTTTTATCCTAAGGAAGGCGCTATTCTCCGAAACCGAAAAACGAACGCTCATCACCGCGCTGCAAAATCTATCGGCAATAACCGGCGGAGACCAGACCGCGCTGTCGGCGAAACTTTCCGCTCTGTTCAACGCGCGAGCGGAAGATTGGCTGGAGATCGATTTTGCCCGATGGGGGAACGAATCGTCCGATAACGCGAAATTCGAACGAATCAAAAAAGCCGCGTCCGAGCGCAAAGCCCTTTCGATCGAATACGTCAGCGCTTATGGCGAAAGAAAGACGAGAAAAATTTTCCCGCTGAAACTCTGCTATAAAGCGAAAGATTGGTACCTGAAAGCTTATTGCGCGGAAAAGAACGCTTTCCGTCTTTTTAAGTTCAACCGAATTTTGGCCGACACGGTTCTGGACGAAGGATTCGCCCCGCTCGAATATCCTGACGAGACGGCCGCCGGATGCGAAAGCTGCGAAAAAATTACGCTGCGCTTTCCGAAAGAAACGGCTTACCGCGTTTACGACGAATTTACGGACGAACAGGTCCGCGAAACGGAAGGCGGAGATTTGACGGTCACGGCTTCTCTGCCCGTAGACGCCTGGCTGATCGGTTATCTTCTTTCGTTCGGAGGGTCGGTCGACGTAATCGAACCGGAATATTTACGCGGCGTTTTAGCGTCGGAAGCCGGGAAAATCGTCGAGAAAAATAAACCATGACAGCCGTTGACAGGGTTTGCGCGCTATGATTCAGACAGATTCAAATTTCCGCGGCGCGATCAGCGCAGCCGCGGCAAAAACCTAAAGGAGCGCGTAACCATGAGCAGACCGGCTACAAAAACGGATTTAATCGCCGCGGCGGTTGATCGGTTCGAAAAACTGAACCGAACGATCGGCGGAATGACTGAAAAAGAGTTGACGACTCCGTTCGATTTCAGCGCGGACGCAAATAAAAAGGAAGCCCACTGGCAGCGGGATAAAAACCTGCGCGACGTGTTGATCCATCTGTATGAGTGGCACCGGCTTTTACTGACTTGGGTTCAATCCAACGAGAAGGGCGAAGCGAAACCGTTCATTCCGGAACCGTATAATTGGAGAACTTACGGTGAAATGAACGTCGAATTCTGGCGGAACCATCAATCGACGCCGCTGGAAACGGCAAAGGAACTGCTGAGCGCGTCGCATCAAGACGTACTGGCGGCGGCGGAAAAATTCACGAACGAGGAACTGTTCTCAAAGTGCGTATTTCCATGGGTCGGCGGGAGCCCGTTAGGGTCTTATTTTGTCAGCGCCACGTCAAGCCACTACGACTGGGCGATCAAGAAGCTTAAGGCTCACAAACAGAAGGCAGCGGCATAACGAACTTCCGTCCGGTTCGGATTCCGAAAAACCGCTCGCGCCCGCGTACAGTATAATTTTGAGCATGAAATTTATTTCGGAATTCGATATCAATATTCGCGCGAAGGCCGCGCTCATCCTGGTCTCGACGCCGGAAGAAAGCCGCCTGATGAACGAAATCGAGGCTTACGCCGCGAATACGGAGCGCGACTTAATCGGATGGGATATCTGCGCCGGATTCGTCTCGCTGCGCGGGAAAACCGCGCCGGCGGGCGGGCGCGACCCGCTTTCCGCGCTCGATCAGATCGAAAAAGCGCCGGACGACCGCGCCGCGCTCTACGTTTTGCATGACTTCGACGCGTTCTGGGAAAATCCGACCGTCAAGCGGAAATTGCGCGTCCTGAGCCGAACGTTACGCCAGACGCGAAAATCGATCGTCCTCACGGGCGTAACCGACGAGCTCCCGGTCGAATTAGCCGCCGACGCGGTTCGGATTTGTTACGAACTTCCCGACGCGTTCGAAATTAACGCCGAAATCGACCGGCTGAAACTTCAGCCCGGAAGCGCGCTGCGCCTCAGCGAAACGGGCCGCGAACGGATCGTCCGCGCCGCGCTCGGGCTGACCGCCGCTCAGGCGCGCCACGTATTCGCCAAAGCGATCGCCGCGTCCGGCGCATTAAGCGACTCGGATATCGCTTCCGTCAGCGAAGAAAAGAAAAAAATCTTACGTGAAGTCGAAGCGCTCGAATACAGCGACGCGAACGAAACGATCCGCGACGTCGGCGGGCTTGACGTCCTGAAAGAATGGCTCAACTCGCGCGAAAAAGCTTTCGGCGCCGACGCCTCCGCTTACGGTCTTCCGACCCCGAAAGGAATCGCGCTGCTCGGAATTCCCGGAACCGGAAAATCGCTGACCGCGAAGATGATCGGGCATCATTGGCAGCTGCCGCTGATCCGGCTTGACGTCGGGGCGCTTTTCGGAAGCCTCGTCGGCGAGTCGGAAAGCCGCGTCCGCCGCGCCTTGAAAATCGCCGAACGGATCGCGCCCTGCGTCCTCTGGATCGACGAATTGGAAAAAGCCCTGGCGCATGGCGGCAGCGATTCCGGTACGTCCGCGCGCGTATTCGGATCGATCCTGACCTGGATGCAGGAAAAAAAGAGCGACGTTTTCGTCGTCGCGACCGCGAACGATATCGCCGCGCTCCCGCCCGAGCTTCTCCGCCGCGGACGGTTTGACGAGATTTTCTTCCTCGATTTACCGACGCGAAGCGAACGGCGCGAAATCTTCGCGGTCCATCTCGAAAAACGGCGCCGCCTTCCGGAAAGCTTCGACTTGGACCGGCTCGCCGGCGCGTCCGCCGGTTTTGTCGGGTCCGAACTGGAACAGGCGGTCATCGACGCAATGTACGCCGGGTTCAACGACGGTCAGCGGGAATTTACGACCGACGATATTTTAGCCGCGCTGCGCCGTCAGGTTCCGCTTTCGGTCTCGCGCCGGGAAGCGATTCAGCGCCTGCGCAATTGGCTGAAGGAAGGCAGGGCGCAATCGGCGTCCGTTCCCGCGCCTGACGAAGACGAGGCGGCGTAACATGTCGCACTTGTCCGTACTGCGCACGCAATTCCGGGAACGCGAAACCCTGATCGAGGTTCTCTCAGAACTCGGTTATCCGATTAATCGAAGCGCGGGCCAAAAAATCAGCGCCGGCAGACGCGTCCGCCGCGTCGAATTTACGATCTCTCCGCCTTATTCCGCGCCGATCGGATTCCAGCCGGCCGCCGACGGTTACCGGATGATCGCCGATTGGTTCCTCGTCCAGTTGGAACGAAAAAAATTCACGGCGGAACTTCGCCGGCGTTACGCCTACCGCCTCGCGCTGAAGACGCTGACGGAAGACGGCTTCGCGCTCGTCGAGGAAAAACGCGACGACTCCGACCGGATTCATCTGACGCTACGGCGCGTGAGGTAATATGAGCGGCGCCGACAGCGGGGAATCGATACGCGACGCGCTGCGTCCGTTTCTTCTCGAAGCGGAAATCAGCCGCCATGTCCCGGCGGACCGGATTTATCGCGCCGCGGGGATCGGCGCGTTGACGATCGCCGGCGAACGGCTCGAAGAAAACGACGCCGAAGCCGCCGCGCTGCTGATCGAGACGGTTCGTTTCGCGCCGGCGGCACCGTTCCAAGCGCGCGCATTCGCGATTTTGGAAAAAGCCGCCGTAAATGGAAATCCGGCAGCGATCGGCGCTGTATACGAGCTGGCGCTGGATCATCAGTCGTCAAAAGCGCTCGACACGATCAGCGAACGAAAATTATCCGCGCCGGATTCGGCGCGCGAAGCCGCTAAACTGCTGATGATAAACGACCGTAAGCGCCTGTTAAAAAGCGATCCGACGCTGTCTGAATTAACGCGCGCCTTTCTGGCCGGAAATGACGCGCTGCGCTGCGCGCTCCTGAACCGCGCCGAAAAACAGCTTTCAGGTTGGCGCGCGCTGATGGAATGGCTGATTGCGCCGGACGATCCGGCGCGGCGGCGTCAGCTGGTCGCGTCGTTCGCGACGTTCGGAACGGAAGAGCGACGTTGTTTTTTCGCGTTGATGACCGAATATCCGGAAGCGGGAAGCCGGGTCATGGCGGACGCATGGCTGCGTTACGACGACGGCGAACTGCGCCGTCTTTGCGAAATATACGGCGCAAAGCCTTCCGATCCGGAAGACGCCGCAGTTTATTATTACCTGATCGAAGATTGGACGCGGTACCGCGAAAACGACCTCGATTACCGCGCCGTAATTCGCGCTTTCCATCAACAGGATAAAGAGCTTCAGCTGCGATTGATCGCGCTCGCGACGCGAACCGGGAGCGACGAATGGCTTTCGGCGCTGAATCCGGACGATCGATTAACCCCGTCGAAAGCCGAATTCGAGATCGTCGATTGGGCGGCGCAGATCCGCGCCGCAAACGAACGGAACGATGTGAAGCGGCTCTGGAGCCTGGCGCAAATCGCGCCGCTCGCTCTCGTTCCCGACGCGCTCGACGCCTTAGCCGCCCGCGGATTTAAGCCGAACGAAGGCGAAGAAACGGCGCTTTACCGGCGCCTCCAATCCTTTTTAGGAAAGAATCCGCCGCCTTATCCGCCGGCGCTTCACGCTTCGGCGCATCATATCGCCGGAACGCCGCTCAATTTCCAGCTCGGCGCGGACGGACGGTTCGTCGTGATGACCGGGGTCAGCGGAAAAATCGTCGTACTCAGCCGAGACGCGCTGACGGCGCCGATCTTGAACTTCCGGCTCCCCGGTTTCTCTCCGCGCATCGCAAAAATCAGCCATGACGGGAAACAGCTGGTCAGCGTTTGGACGGATCGAACGGTTCGCGTCTTTGACCTGCGTACCGGCGGCCTGGTCCATCAATTCGCGCTTTCCGGCGCTGAAACGGTCGATTTCTGGCTGAAACCTGACGGAAGGCGTCTGATCCGGCTTGAAAGCGACGGAACGGTTCGCGAGTTATCGTTCCCGACCGGCGTCGAACTTTCGCGCGAAAACGTCTCCGCCGGTCTCGTAATCGCGGGCGGCGCGTACGACGCCGGGAAAAACCGCCTGCTGGTCATCGCGGCAAACGGCACGGCAATTTTCGTCGACTTGAACCGGCGACTGCCGCTGAACCGGTTCGAAATCGCCGCGCCGACCCGTTTCGCCGCCGATATGATCGATCGGGATCGGCTTATCTATGCGGCGGATGCGCGGCTGGTTATAACCCACTGCCCATCCGGGAACTCGATCCTGACGAAAGAAATCGCCGTTCCCGCTTCGGGGCGGCTAAGCGCGGCCGCCTTTGTCCCCGGCTGCGGCTGCGCGCTGGCGTTCAGTACGGAAGGGACCGTTTTTGCCTGCGCAACGTCCAGCAGGGCTGATTTAGGGAAATTTGCGCTGCCGGTTCAAAGCTGCGCTTTGGCGCGGATCAGTCCCGACGGGCAATATCTCTACGTTGTTTCCGACGACGGGCAACTTTATCAATTCGCACTGCATGATTTCCGTTACGCGCTGATCCCGATTGATCGGATTGATCCGGCTGAATTGGACGCGCCGCGGCTTTCGAGCGGATTACGCGCGCTGCTGCGCGAAAGAATCGACTGGGATCGGCGGTTCGAGATCGATTTGGATTTTGACTTTGAATAAGGAGCGCTCATCTTTCCATGTCCGCGATGAAAAAGAAAAGCGCCCCGTTCGATTTAAACGAAATTTTCGAGCGCGTTAACGAAACTTATTTTGACGGTAAAATCGCGAAACCGCGGCTAACCTGGTCGGCGCGCGTTTCGAAATCAACAATGGGAAAATACAATTACGCGACCGATACGCTGACGCTGAACCGGCTGCTGAATCGCGCCGGAACGCCCCGTTACGTTCTCGAATTCCTGATGTATCATGAGCTGCTGCATAAAGCGTTGGGGTATCAAGTCGTCAACCAACGCCGCCGCGTTCATACGCCGCGTTTTCGAAAACTTGAAAAAAACTTCCGTCAATATCGGGAAGCCAACGATTATCTTCGCGTCCTGGCGAAAAACGAACATGAGAAATCGCTCGCCGCAAGGCGAAGAACCGTTTCGGTCAGAGGAGCGGAGCCGAGGGAAAAATCTTATTTTGAACGACTGCTTGAGTTTTTTTCGCTTTAAGGGATGAATTCGCAAGAAAGTATGATAACCCGTCGAGCCGCGCTTCATGATCGCATTTTCAGACTTCTTTGCGTCCCGAAGACAGAACCAACGAAGCTCAAGTGATTTTTATCTCTGCAAAACGACCATCGCGGACCGATGATAAATCAAATATCTTATGCCGAACATGATCCGAACGTCTAGCATCGATGAAAATCCGCAACAAGCAAGGATCGTTATCATCAGCTACGATCCCCTATAAACACTTTCCAATTCTATCCGAATCGCCTATCCGATTACAGCATTTCATTTCTGAGACTCGTTCTCATAATCGACATAGCGCTCAACTTTGAGCGCTGAAGAACTGGAAACGTCAAACTCCAAGCTTAACCAGGTTATCAACAACTCAATCGCAACTTTTACACCGATCGTATAAGCGCCGATACAAGCTATATTCGAATTATTACTTAGAACTGCCCTTTGTGCAGAATAAACATCCGACAATAATGCCGCATATGCCCCTTTAACTTTGTTTGCCGCAATCGACATTCCGATACCTGTTCCGCATAAAAGTACGCCTCGATCCCCTTTGCCATTCGCGATAGCCTCTGCAACAGAAATAGCTGTATTCGCATAGATCGGG
>JASBYO010000103.1 GCA_029983925.1 Flexilinea sp. | reverse complement strand
TTTATCCGTTGGTTACCGCCGAGATTGAAGCCATCCTTGACAGCTCGGATCAGGACGCGGCGGTCGAGGCGATCAATTTATTCTCGAGCGGACTGAATAAGCGATGCGATGAGAATTGGTTTGTCAGCGTTGCGCCCGAAATTGCGCTCTCACGGCTGACGGATCAGCGCAGCATGCGTATTTCGGACGCTTTCGCTCGTCTTTCCGCGCAGCGCGAGATCGTCGCGTCGGCGGAACGTTCCGCCGATTGGACGATTCAGGGCGCGAGCGGCCTCGACGCGATCCGGTCCGAGATTTCGGCTCGGCTTGAGCGCCTGCGGGCCGGAAAAGCCGCCCTGCCTTCTATAAAATCGGCTTAAGATTTGACCGTTTTTCGCACAGTTTTTCGCTCGAAAGTCGATAAATCCTGTTAGAATTAATGTGATACCCGAAAAGAGATAGAGGCCTGCTTTGGATCAGTTTATTTCTGAAATTTTATTTTTAGGCCAGCGATTCAATCAGTCGAGTTTGTTAGATATCGCGCTGGTAACGGTCGTTATTTTTATCGTTCTAAATTTTATTCAAAGCGCGCAAGCGAATACGTTAGTTCGCGGAACTTTTTTTATCCTGATCTTATTCAGTCTTTTTTATATCTTTGTAGATCTGCCGGCGTTTACCTGGCTGTTGGGGAATATTTTCCCGTCGGTTATTCTGATCGTTCCGGTTATTTACGCGCCGGAAATTCGCCGTTCGATCGAACGTATCGGACGCATCGAATCGATTCGCGATTTATTCAGTCCGAAGACGCCTTTTGCGGATGAAACCGCGGAAATCATTCCGGATCTTGTTTCCGCTTGCCGGATGTTGTCGTCTCGTAATCACGGCGCGTTAATCGTGATCCAGCGCTTCGACGATTTGGAGAAATATATTAATACCGGCGTGTATATGGACGCGGTCGTTACGCCTGAAGTGCTGGCGAATATTTTTTATCCAAATACGCCGCTTCATGACGGCGCGACAATTATCCGCGGCGGAAGAATTCAAGCGGCCGCGTGTATTATGCCGCTGTCGTCCAGAAATGTGTTGGATAAAACGCCGGGCCGCCAGATGGGCCTCCGTCATCGCGCTGCGCTCGGGACATCCGAACTGAACGATTCGCTGACGATTGTCGTTTCGGAGGAGACCGGCTTAATTTCGATCGCGTTCGAGGGCGTGATTTATAAGCATATCAACGCTGAAAAGCTGGATAAATGGCTGCATGAGATGTTTCATACGGCTGCGCCGCTTCCGCTCCACACGCGGCTTTCAAACTTCATGAAATTTTCATGGAACCGGCTTCGCGGTCAAAACCCGATCCGTGAAGAAGGAACGGGAGAAGAATGAAAAAAGCTTTTATCGTTTTAAAGAGCGTGCTTCCGACGCTGTTGATGTCGTTCTTATTAGCGATGACGGTCTGGATCGTATCGGTTACGCAGCGGGATCCGACCGAAGAGCGCCGCTTTACCAATACGGTCACGGTTGAGCTGCGCGGGCTGCCGGATAATTATGTCATGACGAATGCGCTGCCTGAGACGGTGAATATTCTGATGCGCGCGCCTGCGTCTACTTGGCAGACGATTATTAATCGCCGGATTGGCGCGACCGCTGTCGTCGACGTATCCGAATTGGAGCCGGGGGAACATACGGTTCCGATTCAGATTGAAATCGATACGTCCCCGATTCAGGTTACTTCTTACGCGCCGCAGAGCGTTAAGATCATTCTTGAAGAATACGAAACGCGGACGTATGACGTCGTCGTTAGCGAAATCGGAACGATCCCGGCGGCGTTCCGCGCCGATCCGGCGGTTCTCGAACCGGCGTCGATCGATATTTCCGGCCCGGTTTCACAGTTGGATCAGATCGATAAAGTCCGCGTTGTGATGGACTTGGATAACGCGACGGAAAAAATTACCCGGGTCCTGACTCCGGCGGCGATTAACGCGGACGGAACGGTCCTGACGGGCGGTTTGAAATATTCGACCGATAAGATTAAAGTGACGCAGGCCATTTCGCTGCGCGGCGGATACAAAGTAGCGGTGGTGAAGGTGATGACTTCCGGGACGCCGCCGACAGGTTACGTTCTCGACGGTTTAACGGTTAACCCCGCCGTAGCGACAATTTACAGCTCGGACCGAAGTTTGATCGACTCGCTGCCGGGGTATATTGAAACGAATTTGATTTATTTAAATGGAATTACCGAAGAGTCGACCGTGAAAATCGGACTGAAATTGCCGGATGGAGCGACTCTTGTCGGCGATCAAACCGTGAACGTCACGCTGCAGGTTTCCCCGGTCGAAGGATCCAGGACGTTCTCGAACGTTCCGATTTATCCGGTCGGGATCGAGGAAGGGTTGTCCTCTACGATCTCTCCGGAAGTCCTTGACGTATTCCTGAGCGGCCCGCTGCCGGTGCTGAATCGAATTAACGAGAAAGATTTATACGCCGTACTCGAACTTCAGGATAAAGCCGCCGGTCAGTATCAGCTGACGCCGATTATTGACGTATCCGCTTTTACCGATGTCAGCGTCCAATCGGTGACGCCGGTTACGATCGACGTTACGATTCTGGACGGTTCGAGATAACTGCTTTTCGGGAATTATTTTTGATAAGATGTTGATCTAAGGCAAATTTCATGATCATGAAATTTGCCTTTTTGATCCCCGGTTATTATCTGCCCTTATCCAAATCCAAGCCTAAAAGGCTTGAACGCGCCGGCTCCGAGGTTTTCCCGGAGGCGAAATTTTAACGACGGCCTCGTCTTTTTCGGATTTTTGATATCTTGCGCTTTTTTTGTGATGCCGATTCGAAGCGAAGCGTCGCTAAGGTCCCGGCGGAATGTCATAAATTTGTTAAGTCTTTTATCCTCCCGCGGATTAAAAAATTAAATTTAATCGTTCTTTCTTTCTACCCGATCAGTAAATTACGACTTTTTACAGAATGGAACCGACGTTATGGATGTTAAAGAATTAATGGAACGAATTAAGCGTGATGAGGTTAGATTTGTTTCGCTGCAATTCACGGACGTATTCGGAACAATTAAGAGCCTTGATTTGCCGGTAAGCCGGATTGAGGATATCTGTAAAAACGGGATTTGGTTCGACGGATCGTCGGTCGAAGGTTTTTCGCGGATCCAGGAAAGCGACATGCATCTTTTCCCGGATCCTGAGACGTATTCGATTTTACCTTGGACGCCGGCCGATATGCGGCGCGCGCGGATCATCTGCGATATCGAGCTGCCGAACGGCGATCCGTATTCAGGCGATCCGCGGGGCGTTCTGAAACGCATGTGCGCCGAGTTGAAAGAAAAGGGGATGATTTTCAACGTCGGGCCGGAACCGGAGTTCTTTCTATTCCGGATGAACGGCGACCGCGTTCATCCGGTCCCGTTCGATACCGGCCGATATTTCGACTTTTCCGCCGATGATACCGCGGTTCGGATCCGTTCAAAATTGATGGTTGCGCTCGACGCGCTCGGACTTCAGGTTGAAGTCGGCCATCATGAATGCGGGTTGGGTCAGCATGAGATCGATTTCACGTTTACCGACGCGGTTCGGACCGCCGACAATATCTTATTAATGAAAGCGACGGTCCGCGCCATCGCGGCGCAGGAAGGAATCGTCGCTTCGTTCATGCCGAAGCCGGCTGCAGGCGATGCGGGCTCGGGGATGCACTGTCACCAGTCGCTCATGACTCTTGACGGCGAAAATCTGTTTTATGACGCCGACGACGCGATGCACCTGTCCCGACTGGGAAAGTATTTTATCGGCGGCCAATTGGCGCATGCCAAAGGGCTGACCGGGATTTTAAATCCGACCGTCAACAGTTATAAACGGCTTGTCCCCGGTTATGAAGCCCCATGTTATATCAGCTGGGCGCAAACGAACCGCTCGGCGCTGATTCGAATTCCGCGGACAAACGGAAATCCGGGTTCGATTCGGGCGGAGCTGCGTTCGCCCGATCCGTCCTGTAATCCGTATTTAGGGTTGGCGGCGATGTTGGCCGCGGGTTTGGACGGAATCGATAAGAAGACGGACCCGGGCGATCCGCTGAACGATATAAATGTTTACGAACTTTCGCGGCGTCAGCGCCGTGAACGAAGGATCGAAGAATTGCCGGGATCCTTACGCGAGGCGTTATTGGCGCTTGAGAGCGACCCGCTTTTTGAGAGGGCGCTGGGGGGGCAGGTATTCGAAGCGCATTTGCGCGGCAGATGGTATGAATGGGATTCTTTCCGGGTTTCCGTTTCGGAATGGGAGCTGGACCGATATCTGGATACGGTTTGATTCGGAATACCGCGCCGGAAGCGGACGCCGTAAAATTCGGGCACGCCTCTTTGGAAAAAATGGATCGCGTTCCGGACGGGCGTGATTAAATTTCATGCGTTGTCCTGAAATCGGATAAGATTAATGAAGGCAAGGATGCGATGTTATGAATAAGTGGATCCGATTATTTATCCGGTTTTTCTTAGGGATCGCGATGGTCGGCGCGTTGGTATTTATCCCGGCGGGGACAATACAGTTTTGGCACGGATGGCTCTTCCTGACCGTTTTGACAATTCCGATGGCGGCGTCAGGCGTGATGCTGATGATCAACGCGCCGGAAGTTTTGACGAAACGTTTGGATACAAAAGAAAACGAGCCGATTCAGCGTCGGATTATCCTGTCGATCGGTATCATTTTCTGCGCAGCGTTTATCTGCGCCGGGCTCGACTTTCGTTTTTCCTGGTCGCGTATTCCGTTGTGGGTTGTTCTGACGGCGAGCGCGGTTTATTTGATGGGGTATGGGGTTTACGTTGAAGTCATTCGAGAGAACGCCTGGATTTCCCGGACGGTCAAAGTCGAATCGGAACAGCGCGTCGTCGATAAAGGTTTATACGGGCTTGTCCGTCATCCGATGTATACGGCTGTCATGGTGATGTTCCCCATGTGCGGATTGATCCTCGGTTCATGGATCGCGTTTCTTTTGCTGCTGGGGATTATCCCGCTGATGATTCTTCGGATTCAGGCGGAGGAAGAAACGCTTAAAAAATCGCTGGACGGCTACGCGGCGTATACGGCGAAAGTCAGATACAGGCTGATCCCTGGTTTATGGTAGTCCGTTTTTGTCATCAATTCGGAGCCGACAGACGGGCGGATCACGATTCGTCAATCATTAATATGATATAATTTTTCCGCTAATCCTCGTTAAGGGGTTAGTTTTTGTTGTGTCAAATGGTTTCGGCTAAATCCGGGCCATTCAATTTTGATGGAGGCTAATAAAAAGTGCCAACGATTAATCAGTTAGTCAGGAAAGGTCGTAAATCCCGAACGGCTAAGAGTAAAGCGCCTGCGTTGCAGTATACCTACAACTCAACCAGTCAGCGCCGAACTCGGATCGCCGAGGGTGCGCCGCAGAAACGCGGCGTCTGCACAAACGTTCGCGCGACGACACCGAAGAAACCGAACTCGGCTCTTCGGAAGATCGCCCGCGTTCGCTTATCGAACGGTTTTGAAGTCACGGCGTATATCCCGGGCGAAGGCCACTCCTTACAGGAACACAGCGTCGTTTTGGTCCGCGGCGGCCGCGTTCGCGATCTTCCGGGCGTTCGTTACCATATCGTTCGCGGTTCATTAGACGCGACCGGCGTCGCGAAGCGCGGTCGGGGTCGCTCCAAGTACGGAACGAAACGAGCGAAGAAATAGGAACAGGGAGATTGATTTAACATGCGACGAACGAAACCGGAAAAACGCGAGATTATGCCCGACGTTCGCTATAATAGCGAATTGGTCACGAACTTAATCAACCGCATTATGCGAAACGGCAAACGCAGCCTTGCTACCCGAATGGTATACAATGCCATGGGGATTCTTAGCCAGAAGACCGGTAAGGATGGTCTTGAGGTTCTTGAAACTGCATTGCGCAATGTCGGCCCGGTAATGGAAGTACGGCCGCGCCGTGTCGGCGGGGCGACGTATCAGGTTCCGATGGAAGTCTCGATAAGTCGGCGCCAGACGCTTGCGATGCGCTGGATTATTGAAGCTTCGCGGAAGAAGACCGGAAAAAGTTTTGATGATTGTTTAGCGGGCGAGCTGCTTGACGCGTATAACAATACGGGTACGGCGATTCGAAAACGCGAAGAAACGCACAAAATGGCGGAAGCGAACCGCGCTTTCTCTCATTATCGCGTTTAATGGGTAGAAATAAAACTCTGAGGAGCATATGACACGAGAATTCCCGTTGGAAAAGTACCGGAACATCGGCATCATAGCGCATATTGACGCCGGAAAGACGACGACGACAGAACGGATTTTATTTTATACCGGGAAGTCGTATCGGATCGGTTCCGTCGATGAAGGTACGACTGTAACGGATTGGATGGTTCAGGAACGCGAACGTGGGATTACGATCGTTTCTGCGGCGGTGACGGCTGAATGGAAAGGGTATCGGATTAACGTTATCGATACGCCCGGACATATCGACTTCACCGCGGAAGTTCAGCGATCGCTTCGCGTACTCGACGGGGGAATCGTCGTCTTTGACGCGACGCAAGGTGTTGAGCCGCAGAGCGAAACAGTTTGGCGTCAGGCGGATAAGTACAATGTGCCGCGAATCTGTTTTATCAATAAGATGGATCGCGTCGGCGCGTCGTACGAAGACTCGATCAAAACGATCGAGAAACGATTGGGCGCGAAACCTTTGGCGATGCAGATGCCGATCGGTTTTGAGAGCTCGTTCGTCGGCATCATTGATTTATTAACGATGCGCGCTTATAAATGGCTGGACGAAATGGGAACCGAGATTGAGGAGATCGACGTTCCGGCCGAATATAAGGAAGAAGCCGAATTAAAGCGTCAGGTCCTGATAGAAGAAATCGCCGGTTTGGACGACGAGTTGATGGAAAAATTCCTTGAAGACGCCTCTCTCTCGGTTGAAGAGCTGAAAATCGGGCTGCGCCGCGCCGTGATCGCCGGTAAGTGTAATCCTTGCTATTGCGGCTCCTCATTGAAAAATAAAGGCGTTCAGCCGTTACTGGACGCCGCCGTCGAACTGTTGCCTTCGCCGTTGGATATTCCGGACGCGGTCGGCACGTCGGTTGACGGCGAGAAGGAAATTATCTGTCCGACGAATGACGAGGCGCCGGTCGGCGCGTTGGTATTCAAGATCGTTTCGGATCCTTACGTCGGACGTTTATCTTACTTCCGCGTTTATTCCGGCGTCGTACGCCAGGGACAATCGCTTCTGAATCCGGTCAAAGGAAAGAAAGAACGGATCGGACGCTTGATTCGTATGTATGCGGATCGCCGCGATGACGTTACCGAAGTTCATGCCGGCGATATCGCCGCGGTTCTCGGGCTAAAAGATACGTTTACCGGCGATACGCTTTGCGAGCCGTCGAAACCGGTTGTTCTCGAATCGATCAGCTTCCCGGAACCGGTTATTTCCGTCGCGGTCGAACCGAAGACGGTCGCGGATCAGGAGAAAATGGGGTTGGCGCTCCAGAAGCTGGCGGAAGAAGATCCGACTTTTCAGATTCGGACCGACGAGGCGACAGGCCAAACGATTATTTCCGGTATGGGCGAGCTCCACTTGGCAATTATCGTGGACCGCTTGCTGCGCGAGTTCCGGGTTAAAGCCAACGTCGGGAAAGAACGCGTCGCTTATAAGGAAACGATCCGTAAATCGATCGATAAGTATTCGTTCAAGTACGCGAAGCAGACGGGCGGCCATGGGCAGTATGCGCACGTCGTGTTCGCGGTTGAACCGATCGAGTCGACGCTCGGGATCGTTTTTGAGAATAAAATTGTTGGCGGCGCGATCCCGAAGGAATATATCCCGGCGGTTGAAAAAGGCGTTCGGGAAGCGTCGGAATCCGGCGTTCTTGCCGGCTATCCGATGACCGGAATTAAGGTGTCGCTGATCGACGGATCGTTCCACGAAGTGGACTCCAGTGAAATGGCGTTCAAAATGGCGGGCAGTATCGGCTTTAAGGAAGCGGTCGAGAAGTGCGCGCCGATGTTAATGGAACCGATCATGAAGGTCGAGATCACGATTCCGGAAGAATATTTCGGAGACGTATTAGGTCAAATCGCTACCCGGCGCGGAGTTATTCGGGGTACGGACGTTCAGGGTACTTCGCAGCTGATTCACGCGTTCGTCCCGTTAGCGGAGATGTTCGGGTACGCGACGACGCTTCGTTCCGCGACGCAGGGCCGCGGCGTATTTTCGATGGAATACGATCATTATGAAGCAGTGTCCGATGCGACTGCTGCTAAAATTTTAGAAAATTAAGTTAGTTAATTTTAGGAGTAAAGAATGGCAAAACAGCATTTCGATCGAAGCAAGCCCCACTTAAACGTGGGTACGATG
>JASBYO010000102.1 GCA_029983925.1 Flexilinea sp. | reverse complement strand
CGCAGAAATTCCTCCTGGCAGAAGAGCTGCAGGCAGAGCTGATAGCTTCTGCCGCATTCGGCAGCTTTGTTTTTGAGCCGTGCGAGCACGGATGCGGCAATGTCAGCCATTCAGCAATACCTCCATTACATTCATCATCTTTTTATAAACGCCCATTTCCTTTGCGTATTTGGAAAGGTTGGCAAGGTTTTTCTTTTCGTCCGCCACATAAGCGTTGATCGCTTTATTGAATATCTCATTATCCAGCTTGGTACGGTATTTAAAGCAGTCGCAGATTGTGCGCTCCCGGTCATATACAGGAAGCGTTACGCCGTTGAAAATACCGGTCGTTTCACCGAGGCGGTACATACCGTTCTGAACATAATAAGCCTTTACAGGCACTTCTTCCTGTATGGCTTTCACAGTTCTGGAATAGGATCGGGGAACGGCAATTGTCCATTCACGAGGCGCAAAGTCGCTATAACCGTAATAAAACAGCGCTGATTCCACACAAATGATGCCTTGCTTCATCAGTTTTGAAAGGAAAATTTCTTCTTTGGGCTCGTCTCCGACGGACAGCTTGTAATAACCTTTTCTGACACGCTTAATATATCCTTGCTTAAATAGCGAATAAACATCCTGATCTTTTAGTCCGGCAGCAATAAAGTCAGACTTCTTTGCAACCTCGCCGACTGTGTTAAAGACTTTATTTACGATATCGTGCTTGCTCAAACTGCCACCAACTTTCTGCACGCAGTATTCGCATTATGCGTGCTTATATTATAATCTCTTGCTTTTTTGAAAGCAAGAGATTTGCCACGCTTTTTGAAAATATTGCGTGTAAAAGGAAAAACCCTCCGAGGAGAGAAAGCCGGATATCGGTCATACCGCGTCGGAGATTACCGCATCTTAGCGAATATCTTCGATCGTGTATGACTCATTGAAGCGATTGCAATCGGGCATCGGCGAGAAGTTTGCCGGGAATCGTACAATTTCAGAAAAGAAGTTGATGAAGCGAAGGATCGTTCTTCATTTGGAATGCGAATACATGTCGGTACCGCCCGTCAGGTTTCATATTCATTAACGGATAAAGCCGGGATTCCATCGCCGCGTCTCGAACGACGGTATAATTTTAAAGTTAATCGCGCGTATGCGATGCGAAGATTCTCACGGAAAAGCGAAGGGACCGATGCATGGCGATCCAATTCTCGAAAATCAAAGCCCTGTTTCTCGATTTAGACGGCGTGGTTTGGCATGGGGCCGACCCGATCGGCGATCTCAGCGCTATTTTTCGTAAAATCGCCAAAATGGACGTCTTGCCGCTGATCGGGACGAATAACGCGACCAAAACGCCTGAAGCCTACTGCGAAAAATTCGCCGGATTCGGCGTAAACTCCATGAAACCGGAATATATTTTCAGCCCGGCGATCGGAGCCGCCAGTTTATTCCGGGAGAAATATCCCGCGGACGTCAAGATTCATGTCGTCGGCTCCGACGCGCTGCGCGCTTATCTTCGGAACGCCGGATTCGCGCTCGTCCCCGACGGCGCGGATATCGTCCTCGCCAGCCTTGACCGCGAACTGACCTACGATAAAATCGCGGTCGCTCAGCGCCAGATCCTGAACGGCGCCGAGTTCTACGCGACGAACCGCGATCCGATCCTGCTTTCCGAAGACGGGATTAAACCCGGCGGCGGCGTCATCGTTAACGCGATCGAAACCTGCAGCGGTATCGCGCCGACCGTCATCGGCAAGCCGGAACCCTACCTGATCCGCGCCGCCATGCACGCGTTCGGCTTGACGAACGGTGAAATTCTCGCGATCGGCGACCGTTACGATACCGATATCCTCGGCGGGCTTAACGCCGGCTGTCCGACGGCTCTGGTCCTGAGCGGCGTCGAGACGCGCGAATCGATCGCGAAATTCGATCGAGAACCGGATCTGATCTGCGCCGATTTGAACGAGGCGATCGATCGCCTTTACGCCGGAAAAATCGCTTGAATCGCTTCGAGCGGTCTAAAAAATAAAGGTTATACCGTTTCATGAAAAAACTTTTTTTCGACACGCCTTACCCCGAATTCGCGCAGACGTTAGCCGATTGGGGAGAGCCGTCTTACCGCGCCAAACAGATCCATTCCAGCGTTTATCAGCATCTGATCTTCGATCCGGCGCTAATCTCAAATATTCCGAAAACGCTGCGCGAAAAAATCGCCGGGATGTACGCGTTTGAATCGCAGTCAACTTTACGGAAAGTCGTATCGTCTTCCGGCCTGACTGAAAAATATTTATTCGAACTCCGGGACAAAGCCAAAATCGAAGCCGTGCTGATGCGCTACCGCGACCGAAATACAATCTGTATTTCATCCCAGGCCGGCTGCGCGATGAATTGCGCTTTCTGCGCCACCGGCCAGATGGGACTGACACGGAACTTGAGCGCCGGAGAAATCGCGGGGCAGGTTTTCTACTTTGCCGAACTTTTAAAACGCGAAGAGAAACAGCTGACCAACATCGTCGTAATGGGCATGGGCGAGCCGTTCCATAATTACGAAAATCTTATGCAGGCGATGAACCTGATCAACGATCCGGACGGCTTCCGCTTCGGCGAACGGCGGATCACGATTTCGACCGTAGGGATCATTCCCATGATCGAAAAGTTTACGAAAGCGAAACGCCAAATTAATCTGGCGATCTCGCTTCACGCGCCGAATAACTACCTGCGCGATCAGATTATTCCGGTCAATAAGAAATATCCCGTTTTCGAGCTGGTCGAAGCGGCGCGGAAATACGCGAACGAAACGAAACGCCGCGTCAGCTTCGAATACGCGATGATCGACGGTTTTAACGACGGAATCGAACAGGCGGCCCAGCTCGCCAAAATTCTGCGCGGAATGATATGTCATGTCAACCTCATCGCGCTTAACCCGACGAAAAAATACGATCGCGGCGGCTCCGGCCGCGCCGCAATTAACGATTTCCAACTGGCGCTCGAAAAGTCGGGAATCCCATGTACGATCCGATTGGCGCGCGGCGTCGATATCGGCGCCGGCTGCGGCCAGCTCCTCGCCGAATATAAAGAGAAATAACATACCTGCTGAATCGGAGTGAATAAAAGAAATGGCTGATTTTTTTGGAAACTGGGTAAAAGGGTTGGATAAAACGCGCCGCGCGGCCTTCTCGCAGCTGGCAACCGTTTTAGGAACGAACGAAATCGACGATTACCTCTGGGAGGATCTGGAGGCGATTTTGATTCAGGCCGACCTCGGCGTTGAAACGTCCGAACGGATCCTGACTCACCTGCGCCAGACGGTCCTTGACGAAAAGATATACCGCGCCAAGGAACTTGTTAAATACCTGAAAAAAGACTTGATCGACCTTCTAAGCGAAGGGGCCGACCCGCTCGATGAAATGACAACGCGGAAACCGTACGTGATCCTGATGGTCGGCGTAAACGGTTCGGGTAAAACGACCTCGACCGCCAAATTAGCGAAAAAATATACCGAAGCCGGGAAAAAAGTCATGGTCGCCGCCGGGGACACGTTCCGCGCCGCCGCGATCGACCAGCTTCAAATTTGGGGGGAGCGGCTCAATATTCCGGTCATCGCGGGACGCGAAGGCGGCGACGCCGCCGCGGTCGCTTTCGACGCGGTTCAAGCTGCCATCGCGCGCAATATCGATATCCTGATCGTCGATACCGCCGGCCGGCTTCAATCGCGCTATAACCTGATGGAAGAATTGAAAAAAGTTCACCGCGTCATCGGGAAAGCGCTGGACGGCGCGCCGCACGCGGTTTGGATCGTTCTCGACGCGACGACAGGTCAGAACGCGCTGACTCAGGCGCAGGCGTTCCAAAAAACGGTGAAAGTCAACGGCGTCATCCTGGCAAAACTCGACTCATCGGCGAAGGGCGGAATGGCGTTCGCGGTAACCCAAACGTTAGAACTGCCGATCCTCTACGCAGGGTTAGGGGAACGCCCTGAAGATTTAGTCCGCTTCGACCGCGAAAAGTTCGTCGACGGGATTGTCGGCGACTAAACGATTGGGAGATTGTCGCTGAATGCAAGAATATTTGACCCGTATCCATACCGTCAGGCAAAAAATCGACGAACTGGCGAAGAAAATAGATATTCCCGCGCTGCGTCAGGAACGGGAACGCTTAGGAAAAGAAGCCGAGGCTCCCAACTTATGGGACGACCGCGAAAAAGCCCAGGCTATCTTAAAGCGGCTGAACGACGTCCAAGACGAAATCAGCGAATGGGAAAATCTAATCAAACGCAGCCGCGATACGCAGGAGCTGATCGAGCTTAACGACGAGTCGCTGCTCGCCGAACTTGAGCCCGAGCTTAAAGCGCTCGAAAACGCCGCGGACGAAAAGGAAATTTCGGTCCTCTTTTCCGGGAAATACGATTCCGGAAACGCGATTCTGGCGATCCATGCCGGCGCGGGCGGTACTGAAGCCCATGATTGGGCGGCAATGCTGCAGCGGATGTACCTGCGCTGGGCGGAAAACCATCGCTTTATGACGGAAATCGTAGACTTCACGCCCGGCGAAGAAGCCGGAACGAAGACGGTTACCATTTCGATCAGCGGAAAATTCGCTTACGGCTACCTCAAATCCGAAAAAGGCACGCACCGGCTCGTCCGTTTATCGCCGTTCGACGCGGCGCACCGCCGTCATACTTCATTCGCAATGGTCGAGATCCTCCCGGAAGCGTCCGCGGACGATTCGATCGAAATTCCGGCGGACGAGATCCGGATCGACGTTTTCAAGTCCTCCGGAGCGGGCGGTCAGAACGTCCAGAAAAACTCGACCGCCGTCCGCCTGCTGCATATTCCGACCGGGATCATCGTCACCTGCCAAAACGAACGATCACAGACACAGAACCGCGAAGGCGCGATGAAAGTCCTCCGCTCCCGACTCCTCGATCTGCGCCAGCAGGAACAAAATCAGGAAATTGAGGAGCTGCGCGGGGAATACGTTAAAGCCGAATGGGGATCCCAGATCCGCTCCTACGTTCTTCACCCTTATCAGCTCGTCAAAGACAACCGGACCGACTATGAAACCGGCAATACGCAGGCCGTATTGAACGGCGAACTGGATCCTTTCATGGAAGCTTATTTAAAACGTTTCGCCCGCCCGTCATAAGTTTTCAATGAAACGTATCGAAAGAATTTATTCTTGTATAATAAGAACAACATCGTTTTCGTTAGGAAAATAGAGAATAGGAAGCGCAAGATGAAAAAAATGTGGTCGGAATTCTATGAATTCATCTCTAAAGGCAATGTTGTCGGCTTAGCCATCGGTCTTATGATGGGCGCCGCCTTCAACAGTATCATCAACTCGATGATCAATGATATTCTGATGCCGGTTATCAGCGTTATCACATCCGGAATCTCGTTCGACCAGTGGTTTATCGCGTTGAACGGCCAGACTTACGAAAACTTAGCCGCCGCACAGGCAGCCGGCGCGCCGCTGATCACGATCGGAAATTTTATTTCCGCGATTATCAACTTCCTGATCGTCGCGCTGGTTCTGTTCTTCCTGATGAAAGGGATGACCGCCGCGATGAACGCTGCGAAAAAGAAGGAAGAAGTCAAGGAAGAAGCGCCGGCCGAACCCAGCGAAGACGTTAAGCTGCTGACCGAAATTCGCGATCTGCTGGCGAAAAAGTAAGTAATTTTTTGAATCGTCAGGTAAAAGCGGACGCCGCCGCAGGGTGCGTCCGCTTTTCATTTATCGGCGAAATCGATTTTCCGGAGATGCCCGCTAAAATATTAATGGAATAAACAAGGACCGTTTAAAAAAGGGGACTTATGCGAATGATACTCGGGAGCGCGGCGGTTATCAGCGCGCTTTTAAACGCTTGGTTCGCGCTGCGGAATAAAAGAAGCGGAACGGTTCCGCTTTATCACAGCCTGTCGCTGACGGCGTTGACGCTGTGTTCCATAATATAATTTGGAAGCGAACCGGGCCGTCGCGAAAGACCGGTCCGCTTTAGAGAATACGATGCCGACGATGGTCAAGGCTTTATGGGCGCTGACGATCGTTTCCATTTTAATCAACAGCGGTTCTTTACTCCAAAAAAAATAACGATAAATTGGTATTTACGGAGGAGGTCGAAATGAAAGCAGCGTTAATAGCCCCATGCGGAATGAATTGCCGGCTGTGCCATGGGTACATCCGTCCGCGAAACAAGTGTCTTGGCTGCAATGCGCCTGATAGCAGTAAACCGAAATCATGCGCAAACTGCAAAATCGCGGCTTGCGAAAAAAGGATTCAAAACGGCTGGCCAACTTGTGCGGACTGCGATACTTTCTGCCAACGTCTGAAGGATTTAGACAAGCGCTATCGTTCCAAATATCGCATGAGCATGATTGAGAATCTGATTATTTTACGCGATCACGGCATGGACTTCTTTTTGGCGCAGCAGGAAAGGAAATTTCGTTGTCCGTCGTGCGGAGAAATAATCTGCGTTCATCGGAGCAAATGTCCGTCATGCGAAAAGCCGCTATGGTAAAGAATCAAAAGCCCGGCAAATTCAAAATCGTATGCCCGCCGCTCCGGCTTCGAGATTCTTAACTGCCATAAAATGGCTATGCGC
Organism: Flexilinea sp.; assembly: GCA_029983925.1. Lineage (GTDB taxonomy): Bacteria > Chloroflexota > Anaerolineae > Anaerolineales > Anaerolineaceae > Flexilinea. The sequence continues at coordinate 1,980 of JASBYO010000102.1, read as the reverse complement.
AATATTTTGTTGTCGGAGCGGCCGGACTTCGATATAATCAATGATTGATGAAAAAAGAATTCGCCGAAAACACGAATTTTAAATCAACCTGTCCGTCTCAAACGCTGCCCTGGTTCGGCGCGTTCGCAGTCCTGATCACCGCGGTTCACGGGCTTTACGTGACCCGGCTCGGCTTTTACTGGGACGATTGGATGATCCTCCTCGTCCGCGAAAAGCTAGCGCCGGCGGCGTATATCCCGTATTACGCCGTCGACCGTCCCACGTCCGCCTGGGTCAATATCCTTTTTTTCGGGCTGATGCGCGACGACCCGACCCTGTGGCACCTGTGCGCCTGCGTGGAAACGTTCCTGATCACGGCGCTGTTCTTCGCGCTCCTGAATTCGCTTTGGGGAAACCGCCGTTTCGAAAACGGGATCGCGGCGCTCCTTTTCATCGCCGCGCCGCTCTTCTCTCAGACCTATATCTCCGTCGTCTATTCGCAGCATCATATCCAATTTATCTGCTTTCTGCTGTCTTTGCTGCTGACGGTCCGCGCGGCCGAAACCGAATCCCCGAAAGCGAGAACCGGCCTGACCGCCGCCGCGCTTTTCTTCATGACGCTTCAGCTTTCCGTCACCGAATTTTTCCTGGCGTCCGAATGGATCCGTTTCCCGATCCTTTTCGCGCTATCCCTGAGAAAAGATCCGTCCGGATCATGGCGAAAAGCGTTCGCCGCGAGCGTCCGCGCCTTTCTTCCATACGTCGTAGTCTGGGGGCTTTTTCTCGCGTATCGGCTGAATTTCGAACGTTGGTTTCCGATCCTTGAAGCCGAGGAATTCGGAATTCTGGAAGATCTGCGCGCCGATCCGGTTCAGGCGATCCGCGCCGCCTTTGAAACCTTTACGGTTACGTTTCTCTACCCTTTCCTCAACTTTCCCGGCCGGATCGTTTCGCTCGATCTCGGACGGTTTTTCGAGAAAACGCGCCTCGCGTTCCTGATCCTGAGCGGCCTGATTGGATTCGGCGCTTATCGTTTCCTGAACGCGCGCGCCGATTCGGAACGGAACGATCCGGACGAGACCGATCGACGCGTCGAAACGGAACGGGCGCTGTTCGCGATTTTTTGGCTGGTTTTCGGAATCGCGCCGTTTATCGTCATCCGCAGTGATATCCTGACCGATCCCGATCCTTATCATATCGACCGAACGTACTACGCCGCCGCTCCGGCTGTCGCGATGATTGCCGTATCCGCGATACAGGCGTTGATCGATAAACCGCGCCTGCGATCCTGCGTTTTCGCCCTGATCCTCGCGCTGAATACGTACCAGCATCTGATTATCAACGATAAGGGAAAAATCCTGACGCAGCGGCAGCAATCTTTCTACCGCCAACTGAAAAATCGGATACCGGCTTTGGCGGATCAGACCGCGTTGGTCGATACCAACGTCGTTTTTCCGGAACAGGGCAACGCTTTCACGGCATCCGCCGTCAACATTTTATACCCGAATCCGCTCGCGCCCGATCGCGACGTGCCGATCTGGCTTTACGCGGTCGGAGAGCGCCCGTATTCGGACCATCCCGGATTCCACACGCAAAAGCGCATCTTCCGCTTCGACGCGCCGAAAGAAAACGCAATCCTGATCGACTACGATAATCCGTTCGCAAACTGCGTATGGGTATTCCAGCCGTCCGATACGGATCACCCGCATATCGACGACGTACAACGCAGCTGGGTCGAGTATTCGGCGATCGACCGGATCGGTCGGCCCGGCGATGCGACAGCCGCGCCGGACGAAAAATATTTCGGACGGGACGACGGAACGGCGTGGTGCGCCGTCTATCAGAAAGCCGCCTACGCTTATCAAGTCGGGAACTACGCCGATTTGGCCGCGCTGACGTCCGAAGCGCTGGCGCTCGGTTACCGCCCAAGCCATCGCGCCGCAAATTCCCCTTATGAATGGATCCCTTTCATCTCCACGCTCTACCGCTCCGGACAGACAG
>JASBYO010000101.1 GCA_029983925.1 Flexilinea sp. | reverse complement strand
TCAATCATCTCCGCGGCGTCGCCGAGTTTACGGCGCAACGACCAAATATGCGCGTCGACAGTCCGCGTCTCGCCGAAAAAGTCGAAACCCCATATTTCAGCCAAAAGCTTTGTCCGCGTATGCGCCTGACCGGGATTCGCCGCTAAATACGTCAGCAGCGCATATTCCTTCGCGGTCAAATCAATCGCCCTTCCGGAAACTTCGACCCGCTTTTCCCGGCGATAAATTCGCAGCGGGCCGAACGCGCAAAGGTTGGGAAGATCGGACGGCGCTGAATTCGCGCTCATTTTTCCCCGCTCGGTCATGAATTCATTTCAGATCCTGCTGTTTCCCGGTAATCGCGAACTCGACCCAGCCGCCGATATTTACCGCATGATCGCCGATCCGTTCAAGATATTTCGCGATCATCAGCAGATCAACCGCGACTTCGCCCAACGCCTTCCCGCCGGCGTGATAATCTGTCGTCGAAATCATCTCGACCAATTCGTTCCGAACCGTATCGAACAGGTCATCGACAACGTCGTCGTAATCCATCACGGCCTGAGCCATTTCAAGGTCGCGCTGGACAAAAGCGGTAATCGCGCCGTTAACCATGTCGACCGTCGCATGCGCCATCTCCTTGATATGCCCCATATCGACATGGATTTTTCTCATGGATCCGCTGCGGACGATCTCGGCGATGTCGCTGGCCTGATCGCCGATCCGCTCCATATCGGTAACCATTTTCATCGCCGCGGAAATCAGGCGCAAATCGGAAGCGACCGGCTGTTGCTGCAGCAGTAATTTATAGCAAAGACCGACGATCTCGCTGTCGATCTCGTTAATTTCATCCTCGAGATAGATAACCTCGTTCGCCAGGAACGGATCCGAATTCAAAAGCGAATTCGTAGATTTTAAAATCGCTTCTTCGCACAACCCGCCCATCCGGACCAATTCCGAATTGAGCAGCGCCAATTGTTCGGTAAAATGAACGCGCATCAGCCAAACCTCCCCGTAATGTAATCTTCCGTTTTTTGATGTTTCGGCATCGAGAACAACTCCTCGGTATCGTTCAGCTCAATCACTTCTCCCATCAGGAAAAAAGCCGTTTTGTCCGAAATACGGACCGCCTGCTGCATGTTGTGCGTGACGATGACGATCGTATATTTTTCTTTCAGTTCAATCGTCAGATCCTCAATCTTGGAAGTTGAAATCGGATCGAGCGCCGAGGTCGGTTCGTCCATCAACAACACCTCGGGTTCCACCGCCAACGCGCGTGCGATACAGAGACGCTGCTGCTGCCCCCCGGAAATTCCCAGTGCGCTCTTGTTCAATCGATCCTTTAATTCATCCCAAATCGCCGCCGAGCGCAGCGATTTCTCAACAATCTCGTCCAGCTTTCCTTTTGCGAAGACGCCGTGCGTCCGCGGGCCGTAAGCGATATTATCGTAAACGCTCATCGGGAACGGGTTCGGCTTTTGAAAAACCATGCCGACCCGCTTCCGCAGGATATTAACATCCATATTCCCGTAAATATCTTCGCCGTCGAGCCGGATTTTCCCGCTGATACGAACCCCTTCAACCAAATCGTTCATACGGTTCAGCGTTTTCAGCAGCGTCGATTTTCCGCAGCCTGAAGGTCCGATAAAGGCGGTTATTTCATTCGCCGAAATCGGCAGATTAATCTTTTTGAGCGCCTGAAAAGCGCCGTAATACAGATCTAAATTTTCAACCAGAATTTTTTCCATGGAACCGTTTCTCTTGAATAACCCGACGCCGATCAATTCCGCGTCAACCGAGCGGCAACGACCGAAGACAGCATATTAAGTCCCAAAACCAATACGATCAGAACGACCGCCGTCGCGTACGCCTGATCGACGTACAAACCTTCCTGCGTCAGCGCGTATAAATGGACCGAAAGCGTTCTGACGGACGAAAAGAAGCCGGTCGGAACGGCGGCGACGGACCCTGCTGTATAAAGGAGCGCCGCCGTCTCGCCGACGATCCGCCCTGTACTCAATATCACGCCGGTCAGGATTCCCGGAATCGCCGTCGGCAAAACGATCACAAACACAGTCCGCATTTTTCCCGCGCCTAAACCGAACGATCCCTCTCGATACGAGTCAGGCACGGCGATCAACGCTTCCTCCGTCGTTCGCATCATGACCGGCAGAATCATGATCGCCAGCGTAAACGCGCCCGCCAAAAGCGAATAGCCCCAACCTAAAAATGAAACGAAAAACAACAAGCCGAACAGCCCGTAAATAATCGACGGAATTCCCGCCAGCGTCTCGGCCGTCAAGCGCACCAGCTTCACGAATCGGTTTCCGCGCTTCGCGTATTCGACTAAATAAATCGCCGCGAATATCCCGATCGGGCCGGCGATAACCAGCGCCATCAGAGTCATTAAAACCGTATTGATCAGCGCCGCCGTCAGCGAAACGTTCGCTGAAGTATATTCCCATTCAAATAAGCTCAAATTCAGGTTCGGGACGCCTTTTACGAAAATATAGCCGAGAATAAACAGGAGAAACCCGACCGTCAGCGCCGCGGCGGCGTAAACGGCCAGCGCGATCAAGCCCGAAAGCGGATCGTTCCGATACGCTTTTAATCGGCCCCCAAATTCGGAACGTTTCGGCGCAGGACCCGATTGCGACGGATTTTTCACCGATTTTTCGCTCATACCGTTTAGTCCCTCCGATTAACCAGCGTGAAACTGAGATTGATAATCAAAATAAACACAAACAAAACCGCCCCGGTCGCAATCAAAGCTTCGCGATGAAGCTCGGCGGCGTACCCCATCTCGATCACAATATTCGCCGTTAACGTCCGGACGCCTTTCAAGATGCCGTTCGGCAGGCGCGGCTGATTACCGGCGACCATGATGACCGCCATGGTTTCGCCGATCGCCCGCCCGATACCCAAAACGATCCCGGCGAAGACGCCGGATTTCGCCGCCGGGAGCAGGATAAACAACGAGGTTCGTTCATGCGAACTGCCGAGCGCCAAACCGCCTTCATAGTAACTGCGCGGAACGGCTCGGATCGCCGATTCGCTGACGTTAATAATCGTCGGCAGGATCATAACGCCCAACAACAGCGACGCCGTCAGGATACTGTTCCCATGACCGCCGAAACTCCGACGGACCCATGGAACGAGGACAACCATACCGAAGAAACCGTAAACGACGGAAGGAATCCCCGCCAGGAGTTCGATCGCCGGTTTAACCAGGCGGTAAAGAGACTTCGGACAGAATAACGCCAAAAACAGCGCCGAAAGGATCCCGATCGGAACGCCGACCAGAACCGCTCCGGCGGTAACGTAAAGGCTCCCGAGAATCATCGGGAAAATCCCATACAGATCGTTCGACGGACGCCAATTTCGCCCCAACAGGAATTCGCCCGCACCGATTTTCGCGATCGCCGGAAACCCGTTCGCGAATAAAAAGACGCAGATCAGGAAAACCGCTAAAACGGATATCAGCGCGCTGAGCATAAACACAACGCGCATCCGGAATTCCTTATCGAAGAGTATATTTTTTCCGCCTGATTTAAAAGATTTCATCCTCCTCCAAAATCGGATTTATTTGCCGGATCGTTCGTTCGGGAAAATCGCGGCAGGAAACCGAACAGCCGGATCAGCGCGGCGGCGCAACCGAGACGTCGTCCCAAGTAAGCGCCAATCCTTCAAAAATCGCTTTGACTTGATCGAAACTGACCGATTCCAACGGATTCTCGCGATTAACGATCACCGCGATCCCGTCATGGGCGATCTCGATCGGGAAAAGCGCCTCCTTCTCGGAATCTTTGAGCGGCCGGGAAGCCATACCGATATCCAGAATCCCCTCAGCCGCGTTCAACATGCCCGTCGTCGAATCGGATTGTTGAATTTCGATTTCAACGCCGGGGTTAAGAACCCGATATGCTTCCTTCAATTTTTCCATAACCGGACTGACCGACGACGAACCGCCGATAACGACTTTCCCGCTCAGTCCGTTCGTAACTTCATACGCGCCGTCGGAAACTGCGACATACTTTGCGTTTTGGATAACCTCCCGACCTGCGCCGCTCCGGATAAAATTCAGAAAATCGCGCGCCGCCAGCGAAACGTCCGAACGCGTCGCCGCGATAAACGGACGCGACAATCGATAGTCTCCTGATTGGATCGTTTCGACCGAAATCTCCGTCCCGTCGATATCCAACGCCTTGACCGTCCCGTTCAGCGATCCGAGCGAAATATATCCGATCGCGTAGGGATTCTGCGCAACGATCGTCATAACGATATTCGTACCGTTAGCGATAATCGCTTCGATCGAAGTCAGATCAACCGTCTGTCCGTTCGAATCCTCCGCGCGGATTCCCGTCACGTCGACAAACGCGCCGCGCGTACCGGAGCCGTCCTCCCGCGAAACGAGAACAATTTCAGCCCCGGGATTAAAAGTCTCGGAAGCCGCGCAGCCGAAAAGCAGGCAAGACAAAAAAGCCGTAAAAAGAACGTAATAGAAACGACGGTTCAAACATGCCCCGCAATCTGAATTAACGCATTGGAACAATCTCGATCCAATAGCCGTCAGGATCCGAGATAAAGTAGATCCCCATACCCGGATTCTCGTAACAGACGACGCCCATTTCCTTATGCTTTCGGTAGGCGGCGTCATAATCGTCGGCGGCCAGCGCCAGATGATATTCTAAATCGCCGAGATGATACGGTTCGGTCCGATCGCGAAGCCAGGTTAATTCCAGACGGAATCCGGTTTTCCCGTCCCCTAAAAATACGAGTTTGAAAGATCCGTCTTTCGCTTCTTTCTCGCGAACCGGAACCAATCCGCAAGCGTCTTTATAAAACGCCAGGCTCTTTTCCAAGTCAAACACATTGAAATTAAAATGATCAAACGTCAGCATTTTCAATCCTTTCGAAGCAAAGAAATGATTTGATTTGAAAATCCGTAAAATAATTATACAGTTCTTCGGCAGTCGCGCCGCAACATATCTGACTTGACATCAGACAGATAAAATTGCGTCCTGTTTTGAAAGCGGGCGTTGAACCGGGTTTGAGAAAAAAAGCACGAAACAAAAGCGATTCTCGGCAAGGTATAATAAAAAAAAAACCGAATATTCCTCAAGTTTTTCCTGAAAGGACAGCATCAAATGGATTCGTTTTTCTTTAATGAACCTCTCTCCCAAATTGATCCCGACGTGGATTTTTTGAATGAAGTTGAGGCAGAGCGTCAAAAACGGAAACTGATCATGATCGCTAGCGAATCGTTCGCCCCGCTATCCGTCCGCGAATCGTTAGCGTCCCGATTCCAAAATATTTACGCCGAAGGTTACCCGCCGGAAGAAACGCGCTTCATGAACGAAGCCGAAATCCTGAATTATCCCGAACGATTAACCGAATACCGCCGGAACTCCGACCCGCGATACTATAAAGGCGTCGAATACGCCGATACGATCGAGGCGTTGGCGCGCCGCCGCTGCGCCGAACTTTTCGCGAACGCGCGCGTTTCCGCCGACCAGATTCAAGTCAACGTCCAGCCGCTTTCCGGCGCGCCGGCGAATAACGCCGCTTACCACCTGATCCAGCCCGGCGATACCGTACTGGCGATGGATCTTCTCCATGGCGGTCACCTCACGCACGGATCGCCCGTCAACCGCACCGGGCAGCTTTACAATATCGTTCACTACACCGTGGATCCGCAAACCGAGAAGCTGGACTACGACGAAATTCAGCGTCTCGCGACTGAGTGCCAGCCGAAAATGATTATCGCCGGATATACCTCTTTCCCGTATATCCCCGACTGGAAACAATATCGAAAGATCGCCGATTCGGTCGGCGCGCTGCTGCTGACCGACATTGCCCATATCGCGGGACTGGTCGCCGCAGGGGTCGTTCCGTCGCCGGTCGGGGTCGCCGATGTCGTATCCTTTACGACCCATAAAACGCTGACCGGACCGCGGGCCGCGGTTATATTGACAACCAACCCGAAATACGCGAAGGAAATCGATAAAGCCGTTTTCCCCGGCGAGCAGGGCGGGCCGCACATGCACGCTGTCGCCGCGCTGGCGACAATTTTCAAAATCGCCAAACAGCCCGAATATAAGGAATACCAGAAACAGATCCTCGCCAACTGCCAGGCGCTTATCAAACAAGTCAAAGAACGCGGCGTCCGCGTTTCGTACGGGGGCTCCGATTCGCACATGTTCCTGATCGACTGCAAGCCGATCGTCGGCGAAGACGGCGCGACGCTGACCGGCGACATGGCGGCGAGAATCTTCGATAACGCCGGAATCGTGCTGAACCGAAATACGATTCCCGGCGATAAATCGGCGCTGCGCGCCAGCGGGATGCGGATCGGGCTGCCTTGCGCAACGCAAATCGGACTGAAAGAAAACGATATGATCGAGTTGGGGAATATTATCGCCGATCTCCTTTTCGCGATCAAACCGTATAAAACCTATGGCGCGAAAGGGATGCTGTTGCGCGCGAAAGTCGATTTTAAGACCTTCCAATCCTGCAAACTGCGTATCCGAAATTTAGCCGCGAAAGGCGGAACATTCAGCGCCGACGCAAAATTCGGCTATCCGCATTTTTTCTACCTCGACGACCCGTTCAAATCGGCCGGCGGCAAAGCATATCTTAAAATCAGCGGACCTTTTTACCGCGAATTCGCCAACCTGGCGTTCCGTTCCGATATCGAAACGATCAAAAGCGGCGAATCGAAAGCGGTTGAGCTTTGCGTCGACGGTGAACTCGTTTCAGGCGAACTCGGATTGAGCGAAAACGGTTACGTCTTAGCGGTTCCGAGCGAAAAAGCCGGATTAACCGCCGCCTGGCTCCGCGACCTATCCGACGGATTCGTCTATTTCGACGGCGATCGGCGGACGCGTTTACCGGAACGGACGATTATCGCCGAAAGCGAACCGATCGTTTTCAAATCCGCGGCTGCTGACGAAGAGATAAAACCGTTCGCGATTGGGCTCGAACCGTCCGATAAGCCGGCGCTTCCGGAATTCGATTTCGCTCAATACGACCGCGCCGAAAACCCGATTAAATTCACGCCGCTGCATGAGCTGCATGTCGCCGCCAAAGCAAAGATGGCGCCGTTCGCCGGTTACGAGATGCCGCTTTGGTATTCGTCGGTCAAAGACGAACACCGCGCGGTTCGGACCGCGGTCGGTCTTTTCGACGTCACGCATATGGGCGTCTACATGGCGTCGGGTCCTTCGGCGCAGCTTTTCCTGAACTGCGTCGTTCCCAACGATATCGACGCGCTGAACGTCGGCGATACGGTCTATACTCATCTGCTGACGCCGGACGGGGACGTTATCGACGACCTGATTATTTACCGCGTTGCCGAAGAAGAATTCATGATCGTCGTCAACGCCGCAAACGACGATAAAGACTGGGCATGGCTCAACGCTGTCAAAAACGGAAGCGTCATCGTCGATCGGAAAGCGCCGAACGCGCGCGCGTTCGGGCGCGACGTTATCCTCGAAGACTTGCGCAATCCGAAATCCGGCGATCGCCAGCGCGTCGATATCGCGCTCCAGGGGAGAGCTTCGATCCAAATCCTCGAACAGTTTGATATGGACTCGACCGATCGCGCCAAACTTCAGCGTCTCGTCAAAGGAAAAGTCATCCGTATCAATATCGGCGGTTACGACGTTATCATATCCCGGACCGGGTACACGGGCGAAAAATTCTCGTTCGAAATCTTCGTCCATCCGGAAAAAGTCGCGTCTCTCTGGCAGGATTTACTGAATATCGGCTCGGCTTTCGGTATCCTTCCCTGCGGACTCGCGGCGCGCGATTCGCTCCGGATCGAATCCGGACTGCCGCTCTATGGGCACGAACTGGCCGGTCCGCAAAATTATAAACTTTCAGAAGTCGGATTCAGTCATTTCGTCAAAATCTATAAACCGTGGTTTATCGGACGCGACGCGTTCTTAGCCGAAGTCGAAGAGAAAAAACGCCTGCTTATCCGCTTCACGATCCACGGCAAATCGCAGCGGTTGGCGCAGCCGGGGGACCCGCTCTTCGACGATAAGGGGAAAGTCGTCGGTATCGTAACCAGCTGCTCGATCGATTCGGAAGGCGGAATCGTCGGGTTGGCCATGGTTGACTTCGCGCAGTCGGCTGAAGGGACCGAGTTCGTCATTTATCAAAACGCGGCCCGGACGACGCTGAAAAAACTCGACGAATTGAAAATCGGCGATCGGCAGCCGTTACCGGGGAAGGCGGTCGCGCTGCGCCGTTATCCGCGCCTGGGGTAGCGAAAACGCCGCGGAAACCGCGGAGATTTTTATCAATCCATAGAAGGACGCCCATGAGAAACTTGTGATTCAGGGCGTCCATTCTTTTTGCCTTAATTCATAGTTTTCATCATTGCATTCCGAACCTTGAGGCTTAATCGTCGCGCTCGCATCGGCTTTCCACCGCCGCTCAATTGTTAGTGTTATAAAATCATATTGTTTCCAATCAGTCGGATAAGAATTCTTTTAGAATACATATAACATCTAAAGAACCAGGGGTATAAAAATGACACTTGACATTATTAACGGCATATCGATACCGTTCATCGGGACAATGCTCGGATCTGCATGCGTTTTCTTCATGCGCGGGAAATTAAACGATAAATTACAGCGCGGTCTGGCCG
>JASBYO010000100.1 GCA_029983925.1 Flexilinea sp. | reverse complement strand
TGTAAGTATAGATTACATTGTCTTGATTGCAGAGCTCTTGAGTATACAGCCCTGAATGACCTATACGGAGAGTATTACTGTGCAGAAGAAGTATGAAACAGCTTTTAATAGCACAAAGTCTTGGTACAAATCGATTGCTATAGTTATATTGTTACTGATAATTTCAGGCGCAATGTCCTTTGTTAGCATATTTATTGCTAAAGCATACGGACAAATTATTGATGAAGGGGTAGTCAAACAAAACACGACTGTCATTTTCTACTACTCATCCGTAATACTTATTCTTACATTCGTATCAGGTATAACAAGAATAATCATCAGCATTAAAATTAATTATATAGGGCTAAATTTTTCAAAGTCCATAAAAGCAAATGCGTTATCGAAAATTTTGAAATCCCCACTGGAGTTTTTTGATAGGATTGATAGCGAAGAGTTAAATCAAAGACTAAACGAGATAGATCTTTTATCGTCTGTTTTCACTCCACAAATGCTTAATACAATTATAAGCATTATAACTTCGTCATATGCTTTTATAGAGATAAGCAAAATTAGCTTTCATTATTTTATTTTACATTTAATTATTTTTATTGCAGTATCAGCAATTTCAGTAAAGTTATCTAAAAAATCTAAGGATATTACGGTAAATATTCTTGATAATAACAATAAAATGAATGTTCTGACGAGAGAATCGTTTGCCGGAATAAAAGAGATAAAATCTTTTAATATGAGCAACTCGCGATTTAAGACAATAATGGATCTTAACGATAAAGTTCAAAAAGGAACCTCTCAACAAAACAAACTGTTCGCATCTACGAATGAAATAATTCGCTTATTGACCTCAATTTGTTCTTTGTCTGTCGTTATTTTATTCTCTAAATTATTCCTATCTCAAGACACGACAATCGGATCGTATATTGAAATATCCCGTCTAAGTTCTCTAATTATAGCTCCTGCCATTTCGATTTCGAGTTTTATAGCAATTATTCAGCCTTTGCGCTTAGTTTGGAAAAGAATTACATACTTTCACTCCTTTCAAAGTTCAGTCTCTAATAAAGGGATAAAAATCGAAAGAGTGGACAGTATTGAATTGGAAAACGTAAGTTTTTCTTATAACGCATCTGTTCCGCTTCTTACTAATATTAATTTGAAAATATCGCCAAGAGGTTCAATTTGGGGAATACGCGGAAAAAATGGATCAGGTAAAACCACTTTAATTAAACTCATTTTAGGTCTATACGAAACGTATACAGGTTCAATTCGCATTAATGATACAGACATTAAAAATATTTCATCGGAGTCGTTACAAGATAAGATCGCGCTTGTATTTCAAGAAACAGTTCTTTTTAACGGAACTATTTATCAGAATATTTCATTAGATTTTTCCCCCAATAGTCAAAATAAAATGCAGGTCCTTAAACTTGTGAATACGATGAACATGTCCTCTTTATTTCCTTCTATGGATATTTCAGATGTCTTAGACATGCAAATAATAGAATCAGGGAAAAATTTATCCGGCGGGCAAAAAAGGATGATCGCCATAGCAAGAGCGCTATATAAAAATCCATGTGTTTTAGTTATGGATGAACCCACTTCAAATCTTGATGAAAGTGCAAAAGCAATCATTCTAAATTTGATCAGCAGCTTACGTGATTATTTAGTAATTCTGGTGACTCACGATAACGATCTTGAGCGAATCGAGGATAATTACTATAAAATTCAAGATGACGGATCAATAATTTCCAGCTAACTTTTAAGTCGCTAAACAAGCCGATTGGTCGATTTAATTCAGCGACAAGCGAGCGCAAACATTTGCACAGATCCAATTATAAAAAAGGCGGAGCGGTTTTCGAATCCCATTCCGCCATTACTATAATTAAATCGCGATTTACTTAAGCTTTTCCGCTAAATAAATCCGGAACGCGTACGGATCGATCGTGATCAGATCCTGAATTGAAACAACCGCATCCGAAACGAGTTCGCGCACCGTCGGGTCGCATCCGGAAAACGCCCCCGTTTCGCTCAAACGCAGCGGCAGCGTATGCTCGCTGAAATTGGCGACGCAGACGACGGCCTGATCCTTTGACTCTTTCGAATACACGAAAAGATAACGGTTCCCGCCGCTCCTTACCGTCATCGACCGTTCGCGGAAAACCGGCTCCGACTTCCGGATTTCAATTAAGCGCCGGACCGCGCGGTAGACGCGCCCGGCGGCCGAATTTTTATCGCGCCGCGCCGCAAAAACGTCCTTATCGAAGGCGTGCCGGTGAACCCAGCGCGAATCGTCGGCATGAGCGGGATCGTCGCGATAGCCATAATCGTTCAGCAATCCCAGTTCATCGCCCAAATAAAGCAGCGGAATTCCGCCGATCGTCATCATGACGCCGAACAGCACCGTCATCCGCCCGATCGCCAGTTGAATTTCATGGTCATCCTGCGCCGCGACCGCCTTTTCCAATCCGCAAAGCGACGCCATCATTCCCGAAATCCGGCAATCCCCGGTCTTCGGATTTTCCTGAAAAGGCAGTCCGCTGGCGAACGATCCCGGGAAGCGGCCGGTATAAAACCGGTTTAAGAAAGCGCGGTGACCCTGCGGGTTGATCCCGACCGACCAGGCGTCCTCGTCCGAAAACGTCCAGCCGATATCGTCATGGCAGCGCGTGTAGTTGATCCAAGCCGTATGGTCGGGAAGCGCGAAACGCGTCGCCATCGACAGCGCCAACAGCTTCGTATCGCGCGTCGCCAACGCCTCCCATGACAGCGCCATCAGCAGCGGATTATACGACAGCTGGCAGCGCTCGGGCGAAATAAACTGAACGACTTGATCCGGATGAACGATCGCTTCCGACTTAAACAGCAGCGACGGCGCGGCGATCCGCGCGGTCAGATTAAACGCCTCGATCAGCTTCATCGCCGTCGGACGCGTCTCGCAGGCCGTTCCCATTTCCTTCCAGATAAACGCGACCGCGTCCAGCCTTAAAACGTCGACGCCTAAATTGGCGATGAACAGCATCTCTTCCATCATCCGCACGAAAACTTCCGGGTTTTGATAATTCAAATCCCATTGATACGAATGAAACGTTGTCCAGACCCAGCGCCCCATATCCGGAAAATACGTGAACGCCCCTGGATGTTCATCCGGGAAAATCTCGCGCAGCGACGTTTCGAACTGATCCGGGATCGTCCGGTCTTCGAAAATCCAGTAGTAATTGGCGTACCGCTGATCGCCGGATTTCGCTTTCAGCGCCCATTCATGTTCGTCGGAAGTATGGTTGAAAACGAAATCCATGACCAGGATAATCCCCGCGTCCGCCAGCGCTTCCGCCAGCTTTACGACGTCCCGCGTCGTCCCCAGTTTCGGATCGACGTCCCGGTACGAGCTGATCGCGTATCCGCCGTCGTTCTCGCCTTCGGGACAACGAAAAATCGGCATCAGGTGCAGATATGTCAGCCCCAGTTCCTTGAAATACGGAATACGCTGGATCAGCTTTTTCAGCGTTCCGGCGTACAAATCCACATAACAGACGCCGCCGACCATCTCATTTGAACGGAACCAGTCGGACGTCTTGTCCCGGGTATCGTCGCGCTTTTTCAACCGTTCGGACCGATCCATCCAGCTGTCGATCAGCGACGCGACCATCATCCGAAACTTCGGGTACGCTTCGGCGCAATCGCGGTAAATTTCAAAATACTTCAGCGCCAATACCGGTAAATACGTATCGACGCGATGAACAAAAGCGCGCCAATACGATTCGTTCTGCTTCACGTAACGTTTTCGCGATTGAGATAAACCGGCGACAATCTCCCGGAAAACGGTCTCGGCGGTCTCCCGCCCGTCATAACGGTCAAACTCATGAAACCGATACGTCATTTAATTAACCTTTCTCAGCCAATGGAACGCGCGGGGCGGCAGCTCCATCCGCAGCAGCCCATCCGCCGCTTCAACCTCAAGCGACTCGTTTAACAAATCCCGATACGTCCCGTCAGCGGCCGACAGCAAAACGCTCCGGTCCGTTTCCGTCATGTTATGAACGGCGATCACGGTATCGCGCCCACTTTCGCGCGCGTACGCCAGAACCGGGACAGCCGCGCCGTCAAGGAGCCATATCAATTTGCCCGATCCGAGCGCCTCGGACGACTTGCGGATCCGAATCATGCGTTTCAGCCGGTTCAGGTTCGAATCGGGATCGTTTTCCTGATCCGCGACGTTCGTTCGGAGATAGCCGTTCGCGCCGTCGCGGATCGCGGGAAGGTACGTTTCGTCAGCCGTCGAAAAACCGCCGTTCTTCGACCCGTCCCATTGCATCGGCGTCCGAACGCCGTTCCGGTCGAACTGACGGATATCGTCGCCCATCCCGATTTCGTCGCCGTAATACAGAACCGGCGAACCCGGCAGGGTAAAGATACAGGAATACCCCAGTTCGATCCGCTTCCGATCGTTATCCATCAGCGGATAAAGCCGCCGGCGGATCCCTAAGTTCATCCGCATTTCTTTATCCGGCGCGTAAAAATTCCACATCCATTGGCGATCCTCTTCGGTAACCATCTCGAGCGTCAGCTCGTCATGATTACGCAGGAAAGTACACCACTGGCAGCCGTCCGGGATATCCGGCGTGTCTTTCATGATCTGAAGAAGCGACGAGGCGTCCTGCTTCCCGATCGACATAAAAATCCGCGGCATTAGCGGAAAATGGAAACCCAGCTGAAACTCGTCGCCGTCCCCGAAATATTCGGCGACGTCCCGCGGCCACTGGTTCGCCTCGCAAAGCAGAACCGTTCCCGGATATTCGGTATCCATTAATTTGCGCAGCTCTTTCAGGTAAGCGTGCGTCTCGGGAAGATTTTCCCCGTTCGTTCCTTCCCGCTCGTAGAGATAAGGGACCGCGTCGGCGCGGAAACCGTCGATCCCTAAATCGAGCCAGAAGCGCAAAACGTTTTTCATTTCCTCGCGCACTTCCGGATTGTCAAAATTCAGGTCGGGTTGTGTCGGGTAAAACCGATGCCAAAAGTATTTCCCGACTTTCTCGTCGAACGTCCAGTTCGACTTCTGGGAATCGACGAAGATAATCCGCGCCTCCGAATACTTATTCGGATCGTCCGACCAGACGAAATAATCGTAATACTTTGACGACGGGTCGTTCCGCGCCGCCTGGAACCATGGATGATCGCTCGAACAATGGTTGATCACCAGATCCGAAATCAGGTACATCCCGCGTCGATGAACCTCCGCGACAAGACGCTTAAAATCCGCGATCGTCCCGAACGGTTCGTAGACGCCGGTATAATCCGAGATGTCGTAGCCGTCGTCGCGCAGCGGACTCGGATACGTCGGCTGGAGCCAAATACAATCAACCCCAAGATCGCGGATATAGTCCAAGCGCGAAATAATTCCCTGGAAATCGCCGTAACCGTCGCCGTTCGAATCCATAAACGAACGCGGATAAACCTGATAGAAAATCGCGTTTTTATACCACTGCTGATTTTTTGTCATCATACGGAATACCTTCTTTCGGCCGTTTTTCAAACGGCCGCATATCGGAGCGGACAAAAGATGAAAAATGAGGGCTCCCGCGATCTTCTCCCGCGATCTTCCTTCGAGAAAAAATCGACTGCCGGAAACCCTCGCTATTCTCAACGTTCAGCGCCGCGCGGCGCGCATACCCTAAAACCCGAGAGGACGGGTTATCCTTTGACCGAACCCGCCATCATGCCGCGGACAAAATAGCGCTGCAGCGCCAGGAAGACGATCATCGGGATAACCATCGAAACGAACGCCCCGGACGTCAACAAGTGCCAGTCGTTGCCTTTCGTCCCGACCATGTTGGCCAGCGTCTGCGTGACGACCTCGTTCTTTCCGCCGCCGAGCGTAACCAGCGCGACGAGATAATCGTTCCAGACCCAGAGAAACTGGAAAATCGTAAACGACGCGATCGACGGAACCGAAAGCGGGAGGATCAGCTGGGTAAAGACGGTAAAGTTCGACGCGCCGTCAATAAACGCCGATTCGAGGATATCGCGCGGAATCGTGCTGATGTAATTAAAGAGGAGATAAATCGCCAGCGGCAGCCCGAACCCGGTATGCGACAGCCAAATCCCGAGGAATTTACCCGTCAGCTTCATCGCCGTCAGATCCTGGAGAACCGGAACAATCGCGATTTGAAGCGGAACGACGAGAAGCGCGACAACAACGGTAAACATCAGTTTCCGTCCGCGGAAATTCAGCCAAGCGAACCCATACGCCGCGAACGCCGCGATCAGGATCGGAATGATCGTCGCCGGAATCGTAACCGTCAGCGAGTTCAGGAAGGATTTTCCTAAATCCGAACCGTTCCGCGTCAGGAGCGATCCGTCTTCTCCTTTGTACGTGATCTTCTTCCCGGAGAGTACGTTTTCATAGTTTTCGAGCGTCAGGTTCAAGTCGAAACCCTTCCAGCGCCGTTCGTAAACTTTCAGCGTCTTCGTCCGCTTCGCGCCGTGATAGACGCCGCGATAGTTTCCGACGGCGACGCCCGATTTAAGCGTCTGGTAATCGCCTTTGAATTCCGTCCCGTCGTCGAGCGTAAACGTCATGACGTCGCTCGTATTCTGACCCTCAGGCAGTTTTAACTCGGCGACCTCTTTCCAGCTGCGATGGGGGAAGAATTCCCACCAGCCGGAGTTGAAGATCGTTTCCGACTGCCGGAAGGAGGTAATAAAAATACCGAAAATCGGAACGAAAAAGATCAGCGCGATAATGACCAATACCAGATTGACAAAGAATTGTCCCATGCGTTTCTGGGCTTCGTAGCTTTTCGTCTTCGCAGCCATTAGAATGCCTTCCTTTCGTTAAACTGCCGCAGGTTCATGATCATAACCGGAATGACTAAAATCAACAGCACGACAGCGATCGCAGAGGCGCGTCCTTTGTTGTAATAAAGGAATCGCTGGTTGAAAAATTCGTTCGCGATGACGTTCGTTCCGTACTGGCCGCCGGTCATCGAACGGACGATATCGAAAGTTTTCAGGCTGAAAATCGCGACCGTCGTCGTAACCGCGATAATCGCGCCGCTGATCACCGGGCAAATAATCCGGAAGAAAATCTGGAACTCATTCGCGCCGTCGATCCGCGCCGCCTCGAGCAGATCGTTGGAAATACCCTTGATCGCCGACGAAAGGATGACCATGCAATAGCCCGTTTGAAGCCAGATCATGATAATAATCAAACAGAAATTATTCCAGAACGGAACCTGAAGCCAGGCTTGCGGCGAACCGCCGAACGACTCGATAATCGCGTTAAGTAAACCGATTTGCGCGCCCTGACCTTTATAGTCATAAATAAACTTGAAGATCACGCCGGCGCCGACGAACGAAATCGCCATCGGCATGAAGATAATCGTCTTGAAGAATTTCTCATGGCTCGTCCGATCGGAAAGCGTCGCGATCAGAAGGCCGAAAAAGACCGAGAAAAAAGTCCCGAAAACGAGCCAGAGAAGGTTGTTGCGGAAAACGATCAGCATCTGCATATCGGTAAAGGCGAACTTATAGTTTTCAAAGAGCGGGAAAACAGATAAGCCGTTCGCCTCGTTGATTTTTCGTACCGCGGCGATCAACGGAAAGACGAGGATGCAAAGCGCCGCGATGAAAGACAAAACGCCGCGCAGCGCCGGGGAGCGGAAGATGACGCCGTTTTTCGCCAGCCCGCCGATATTTCGTTTTTCGACCGTCCGAACAATCAGGTATAAAACGATCAGGATCAGCGCGCTGATAAGAACCTGAACAATGACCGGCGCATAATTCGCTCCGGCCGCGCTCGCTTCTTTCAACCCAATCCAATTCGCGCCGTCAGCGTCCATCAGGGAATAAACGACCGTCCGCAGCGTCGGAATCGCCAAGGCCCAAAGTAAGATCGCAATCGCCGGACCGACAAATAGATACGGCTGAATCAGCGCCGTAACGTGAGCCGGAAGTTGCTCAACGACCCAATTTACGCCTGCGAAAAAGAGCGAAACGACTCCCACGCCCCAAATAACCATGAAAATCGCGTTCGCGACTTTCATCTCCCGCATTTCCAAAAATTCGTTAATTTTCAATCCGCCGATAAATACGACGGCGATTAACGCCAGTACGCCGATCATCTTAATCAGCGTTAAGAAAGTAATTTTGGAAGACTGATCTTTGTAAGATACCATAGCCATCCGCTACCTCCATTCAGGAACAAACAATTGCGCGACTGTGATCAAGCTCCCAAATGCGTTCAATACCCGAACATATTTTTCGATACAAAAGCTCCCAAAACTGAGGAATCTGATGATACCGATAGTTCGGACTGCCCGCGCCGGACAAGGAAACCGTTTCACCGGGTTGATCGCCAACCCACAATGAGTTTATTTTGTTATATAAAATTATACCGTACTGATTCGGGCTTTACCAGAATTTTCCGACCCTCGCCACTGAGGATCGTTCCTCCGCTAAAAATCGGCCAGCGCGGGTGCGCCGGCATTTTTACCTGCGCGCACCCGCACACTCATAACGCCGATCGGACTACCAACCGCCGTCCATGATTTTAATCACGGTTTCCAGATCGGAACCGGTCACAAAATCAGTCATGCCTTTCCAGAAAGTACCGGAACCGACTTCGGGCGTCATCAGATCGGAACCGTCGAAGCTGAACGATGTCGCGCCGTCAACCATCTCGGCGATTTTCGCATCCGTCGCATTCGCGTACCAAGCCGGGTCCGCGTCGCGTCCCGGGAAAAGCGCCCCGCCGTTGCTTAACCAAACTTTGAGCG
>JASBYO010000099.1 GCA_029983925.1 Flexilinea sp. | reverse complement strand
GGTTCGAATCCCTCTCTCTCCGCAAAAAAACCGCGTGAAGCGGTTTTTTGATTTATTTAACTGAAGGGGATGATTCGAACACCCTGACAGGAATAAGCCTGTGAGGACATTGGGACAAGACGGATCATGCAGCAACGCATTTATGATAACGTGATCAGAATCACATTTTTATGATAAACGCTTTGAGTAAAACCGAATCGAGCGTCGCATTTTTATACTTTTCCGGCGGCGGGACTGCCGGCGCCTAATCCTGCATGACGACCCGAATCGCGATCTTGACCCAGCCGTCAACAACTTCCTTTCGAGAGATACGTCCGTAAATCAGTTTTCCGGCATCCATCAGGCGCGAAAAAATCAGGTTATGCCGGCGCGGGACATAGCCGATCTTCGCGCCGCCTGCCGTCTTGATCACAATCGCGCACGAATCATAGGGATTATCCGGTTCGCGGAAGAAATTCAGCTTCTCATCCAAGTTCAGAAACGGCTCCAGCTCCTCGATCCCCGGAATATGCGTCGT
The DNA here is from genome assembly GCA_029983925.1 of Flexilinea sp. Lineage (GTDB taxonomy): Bacteria > Chloroflexota > Anaerolineae > Anaerolineales > Anaerolineaceae > Flexilinea. The sequence continues at coordinate 8,430 of JASBYO010000099.1, read as the reverse complement.
TCCGGCGATATACGTATCGAACAGGAAAATCTCCCGTTCGAACGGAACGGGAACCGTCAGCCCGCCGCCACAATGAATCAGCTTTGAAAGTCCGTCTTTCGGGACCGGCGCAATCTCGTTCATCGCAGCCTCGCCAATTCGCGGATTTTTTCTTTCCAAGCCTCCGCGATCCCCTGCAACGTTGAAACCTTTTCTTCCAACTCGGCAATTTTTTGCGCGATACGGTCAGGATCGTTCAGAAGTTCCTTTTCCGTAAACGGAAAAGAATTCTTGATTTCCCGAATATTGGCGCTTACGAGCGAATTCATCTCCAAAAGCTCCAGTTTCTGCCATTCTAACGTCAACTTCGTTTCCGGAGTTTCAGGCGTCTCCTCATCGAGACGAACGACTTCAAAGATCAGGCGAATCTGGTTGACATCGCCGAGCCTGAACGCTTCAACCGCCGCATAAAATAAGTTCAGCCGTTCCGCCGGCTGATTCGGATTTAAATCCGGATGGAGCCGCTTCATAATCACGCGGTACTGCCGTTTCATCTCTTCGCGTTCGGCCGGCGTCATCCGCTCCGCGTTAAAATAGGCGATCGTTTTTTCCATCTCGCCGACCCGTTTCTTAAATTCACGCCGAAACGCCGAAAATTCGCTCCCCAGCGTCGATTCGATTTCGCCCCAATTGATCGCCGCTTCATGATTCAGATAGACGCGGATCAAATCGACTTTTCGTTTCAGACGGCGAATTTCCCAATCCAGCTCAAAAATTCGAATTTCCAGCGCGCCGAAATGATACCGGTAAAGATTTTCCAACATCTGACTTTCCCGATATAAAAGTTCGTCCCGTTCAACGAGCAGCATCGTTAATTCAACGCGGAGTTTTTGAACCTCCGCCTGAAGCGCGGCGAATTCGGGTGAAAGGATCGGCGTATTCATGCTGATTCAAACTGCTTTTTCCAGAAATATCTCCTATTATTTTATCCGAAACGAGGCGCGCGGAACGATCGGGATACGGGGAACCGTCCCGCGCTTCCCGCCCACAGGGTATAATCAGAGTTAATCGAAGAGAAAAAGGTAGATAAAACGTATGTCTGATTCATTCCTGATCGAAGGCGGCGTTCCGTTACGCGGCGAAATAACGCCTTCCGGAAATAAAAACGCCGCTCTGCCGCTGATCTGCGCGACGCTTCTAACCGCCGAGCCGGTTATACTGCGGAACGTTCCCGAAATCAACGACGTGATCGCAATGCGGAAACTGCTGACGAGTTTAGGCGTCAAGATGGAAAAACTCGCGCCCAATTGTTGGAAGTTCCAATCGCGCGAAATCAACATCGGAGAATTGGACCCCGATCTCTGCCGCCAGGGCCGCGCGTCGATCCTTCTCGCCGGTCCGCTCGTCGGCCGTTTCGGGTCGCTCGTCCTTCCGCCGCCCGGCGGCGACGTAATCGGACGCCGCCGCGTCGATACCCACCTGTTAGCGCTGCGCAAGCTGGGCGTCAACGCTTTCTACGACGGCAGTTATCATTTTGAAGTCACCCGCCGCCTCAGCGGCGCGAACATCCTCCTCGACGAAGCCAGCGTAACAGGGACGGAAAACGCAATTATGGCCTGCGTCCTGGCGGAAGGAACGACCGTCATCCGCAACGCCGCATCCGAACCGCATGTACAGGAACTGTGCGAACTGCTGAACCTGATGGGCGCGAAAATCAGCAACATCGGCTCCAACGTGCTGACGATTGAAGGCGTCGGCGAACTTCATGGAGCCGAGTTTACGATCGGACCGGATTACCTCGAAGTCGGATCCTATATCGGCGCGGCGGCGGTAACGCGCGGCGAAATCCTGATTCGAAACGCGGGGAACCGTTATCTCGATATGGTTCGGTCGGTTTACGAACGCTTGGGCGTTACTTGGGAAACGATCGGAAACGATATCCTTGTTCCGGAAAACCAGCGCCTGACCGTTGAACCCGATCTGGGCGGGGCGATCCCGGAGATCAGCGTCATGCCCTGGCCGGCGTTTCCCTCCGACCTGATGAGCATCGCGATCGTCATCGCGACGCAAACCCACGGGACAGTCCTGTTCCATGACTGGATGTACCCGAGCCGCATGTACTTTACCGATAAGCTGGTCGCAATGGGAGCTCAGATCGTCCTCTGCGACCCGCATCGCTGCATCGTTCAAGGTCCGACGCGCATGTACCCTGAAAAACTCGAATCTCCCGACATCCGCGCCGGAATGGCGCTGCTCCTGGCGACGTTAACGACGCCAGGGAAGTCGAAAATCCGCAACATTCGTCAAATCGAACGCGGGTACGAAAACGTTGAAGAAAAGATGCGTTCGCTCGGCGCGCGGATCCAGCGGATCACAGAATAAACGCATGGCGCGATTCCAAAATCGCGCCTTTCCTTATCAACCGATCAACTGGGCGGGCGTTTTTTCATGAAACGGCTCATAAAACAAAAAAAACAACCGCGCCGCGATAGAAATCATCTTTTAAAGGTGACGTTTGTAAATAAATCTTTAGAAAACAATCTTGTAAAATAAGGTTATCTAAACGAATCAATGATTGTCGTTGAAAAACTATTCAGGAGACTAAACCGCATGCAAGAATATTACCCAAACGTACCGCAAGTCAAATTCGAAGGACCGAAAAGCGATAATCCGCTCGCCTTCAAATTTTATAATCCCGATGAAATCGTTGCCGGGAAAAAGATGAAAGATCATCTTAAATTCTCCGCGGCATATTGGCACACAATCTGCGCGTCCGGCGCGGACATGTTCGGCCTCCCGACCGCGGATAAAACCTGGGGAAAAAGCGACCCGATGGCGTTAGCGGAAGCGAAGGTCGGCGCGTTTTTTGAAATCTTAGAGAAGCTCCAGCTTGAATTTTTCGCGTTCCACGACCGCGATATCGCGCCCGAAGGAGCCAATTTAGCCGAAAGCAACCGCCGGCTGGATAAGATCGTCGACCTGATCGAAGCGGCAATGAAGAAAAGCGGAAAGAAACTTCTTTGGGGAACGGCCAACTTATTCAGCAACCCGCGCTATATGCACGGCGCCGGGACGTCCTGCAACCCCGACGCTTTCGCCTTCGCGGCCGCTCAGGTTAAAAAAGCGCTGGAAATTACGGTTCGGCTGAACGGGTCCGGATATACGTTCTGGGGCGGAAGGGAAGGCTACGAAACGCTGCTGAATACGAATATGGGGCTCGAACTGGACAACATGGCGCGCTTTTTACGCTTGACGACGGAATACGGCCGCTCGATCGGATTCAAAGGCGCGTACTATATCGAACCGAAACCGAAGGAACCGACAAAACATCAATACGATTTCGACGCCGCAACCGTTATCGGTTTCTTACGCAAGTACGGTTTCGACATGAAGCTGAATCTCGAAGCGAATCACGGAACGCTCGCCGGGCATACGTTCCAGCACGAATTACGCGTAGCGCGAACCGAAGGATTTTTCGGTTCGGTCGACGCGAATATCGGCGACTTGCTGCTTGGCTGGGACACAGATCAATTCCCGAACGACGTTTACGATACTTCGCTGGCGATGTACGAAATCTTGAAAGCGGGCGGGTTTACAACCGGCGGATTAAACTTCGACGCGAAAGCGCGCCGGGCATCCTATCAGCCGGAAGACGTTTTTATCAGCCACGTCATGGGAATGGACGCGATGGCCTTAGGGCTGCGCATCGCCGATAAACTCATTCAGGACGGACGGCTCGACAAATTCGTCGAAGAGCGCTACGCCGGTTACCGAAGCGGGATCGGAAAGAAAATTCTCAGCGGCAGCGTCACGATCGAGGAACTCGAAAAATACGCGATCGAATTGGGCGACGTCACGACAAATACCAGCGGACGCCAGGAATATCTCGAAGGAATCCTCAATCAGATCATGTTCGGATAAAACGCCCCGGCCACGACCATAAAGCGCCGATCGGAACAAATCGGCGCAGTCGCAGCGAATCGAACGGAAAGACCGGACCCGGAGAAAAACCAAACGCCGGGTCCGTAAAACCGCCGGAATCCCGGCGGAATTATCAAATAAGGAGTCAATAAATATGAAGAAAGCTTTGTTTGTTATCTTGCTGTTAGCTGTTTTCGCGGCCGCCTTCCCGGTTTTCGCTGCCGGCGAGAAGGTTGGCGTAGCCATGCCGACGAACAGTCTGCAGCGATGGAACCAGGACGGCCAGAACATGAAGGCGCAGCTGGAAAAAGCCGGCTACGAAGTCATCCTGGAATACGCGAACAACGATGTCGCCGCCCAAATTTCCCAGATTGAGAACATGCTCCTCAACGACGTCCAGGTTCTCGTCGTCGCTTCGATCGACGGCGGCGCGTTGGGCGAAGTCCTGCGCACGGCGAACGACGTCGGCGTCCCGGTCATCGCTTACGATCGCCTCATCACCGGAACGGAATACGTTGACTATTACACCTCGTTCGATAACTACCGCGTCGGCGCGTTCCAAGGCGAGTACATCGTTAAAGCGCTCGATCTCGAGAACGCGGAAGGCCCGTTCAATATTGAGTACTTCGGCGGTTCTCCCGACGATAATAACGCCCACCTCTTCTACCAGGGCGCGATCGACGCGCTTCAGCCGTACATCGACGCCGGAAAACTCGTCAACCCCTCAGGGCAAATCGATTTCGAAACGGTCGCGATTCTCGGCTGGGGGTCGGACGACGCTCAGGCCCGAATGGATAACCTGATCAACAGCTATTACTCCGACGGAACAAAACTCGACGTCGTCCTCTCGCCGAACGATTCGCTGGCGATCGGGATCGTCAATTCCCTCATTTCCGCCGGATTCAAGGAAGACAACTGGCCGGTTGTTACCGGACAGGACTGCGACATACCGAACGTCATCAACATCGTGAAGGGTCTCCAGTCAATGTCGATCTTTAAGGATACCCGTACGCTCGCCGAACGCACGGTTACCATGGTCGCTCAGATTCTCGCCGGCGAAGAAGTCGAAGTCAACAATACCGAAGATTACGATAACGGCGTAAAAGTCGTCCCGTCGTTCCTTTGCGACCCGGTATTCGCCGATAAAGACAACTACAAGGAATTACTCGTAGATACCGGTTATTACACGGAAGATCAAATCAAAGTCGAGTAAATATTCCGTTTATCGTTCAGGGCGTTCGGGGCATACCCGGACGCCCTTCCCCGAAAAAGAAGAAACTCGTCGCTGAAAAGATCGCCGAAGGGATTCACGCAGACCGCGCCGTGAAAAGTTTCGGCGGCCGTTTCACCTGAGGATCGTTTTACGCGGATTCAGCGATACGCCGGCGCAGGGAACTTCCGTCAAAAACCGAAACAGCGATATGCGTTTGGCCTGATTTTATTTTTACGAACGAAAGGAGAAAAATGGAAAAAGTTCTGCTGGAAATGCAATCCATTGTAAAAGAATTTCCCGGCGTCAGAGCGCTCGACAACGTGACGTTTAAAGTTCGCGAAGGCGAAGTTCACGCGCTCGTGGGCGAAAACGGGGCGGGAAAATCAACGCTGATGAACGTCCTGAGCGGCTGGTACGGATACGGGACGTACGAAGGAAAAATTATTTACGATGGAGAGGAATGCAAATTCCGCTTCCTTGAAGACAGCGAAAAAGTCGGTATCGTCATCATCCACCAGGAGCTTGGACTGATTCCGTATCTCTCTATCGCGGAAAATATGTTCCTCGGAAACGAAACCGCGCGAAGAGTCGGACCGTTAAAAGTAATCGACTGGAACGAATGCCATGACCGGGCAAACGAAATGCTGAAGCGCGTCGGGTTGGACGAGAATCCTGAAACGCTCGTCAAGGATATCGGCGTCGGGAAACAGCAGATGGTCGAAATCGCGAAAGCGATGGCGAAAAACGTCCGGCTGCTGATCCTTGACGAACCGACCGCCTCTCTTAACGATCAGGACAGCCAGCACTTATTGGACCTGATCCGCGGATTAAAGGAAAAAGGCGTTACCTGTATTATCATCTCGCACAAACTGAACGAAGTCGAGCAAATCGCCGACGCGATTACGATTCTTCGGGACGGCGCCACGATCGAAACGCTGGTCAAAGGCGTCGACGAATTTACCCAGGATCGGATCATCAAAGGCATGGTCGGGAGAGAAATGACCGACCGATATCCGAAACGCGTTCCCGAAATCGGGGATGTCTGCTTTGAAGTAAAAGACTGGAACGTTTATCATCCGCTTTACGAAGGGAAAAAAGTTATCGACAACGCGTCCTTCAACGTTCGGAAGGGCGAAATTATCGGTTTCGCCGGCCTGATGGGTTCCGGACGGACCGAACTCGTCATGAGCGTTTTCGGCCGCGCCTACGGGAAGGATATCAGCGGGACAATCGTTAAAGACGGCAAAGAAATCCAAGTCCGCGATATTTCGGAAGCAATCCGAAAGGGGATCATGTACCTGACCGAAGACCGGAAAGGATCCGGCCTGAACGCGATCGACGACATACGCCATAACATTACCATCGCCAACCTGCAGACAATCAGCAAATACAGCGTCATCAACCAAAACGAGGAAATCAAGATCGCCGGGGAATATCGCGAAAAATTAAATATCCGTTCAACCGGGATCTGGCAGGCGGCCGGGACCTTATCCGGCGGGAATCAGCAGAAAGTCATGCTCAGCCGCGGGCTGTTCCTCGATCCGGATATTCTGATCCTGGACGAGCCGACGCGCGGAATCGACGTCGGATCAAAATATGAAATCTACGGTTTCATGAACGAACTCGTCGCCCAAGGGAAATCGGTCGTTTTCGTCTCATCGGAAATGCCGGAGCTGTTGGGAATGTGCGATCGGATTTACGTCCTCAACGAAGGCCGAATTATCGATGAACTGAATAAAGATGAAATATCGCAGGAAAGAATCATGGATGCGATTTTGAGCGATACCAGAAAGAGAGCGAACAATGGAACAGCAAAATAAAACGTTACGGTCGAATATCCGCCAGTACGGCATGATTATCGCGTTAATCGTCCTGGTCGTCTTTTTTTATTTCGTGACAGGCGGCAGGTTCGGCCGTCCGATGAACGTCTATAACATTATCATGCAGAACAGTTACGTGCTGATTCTGGCGATCGGGATGCTGCTTCCGATTTTGACGGGAAATATCGACTTATCGGTCGGTTCGGTCGTAGCGGTCGTGGGCGCGATCGCCGGCGTCATGATGTACAACTGGAGCCAGCCGGTCTGGCTGACGCTGGTCGTCTGCCTGCTGTCCGGCTTCCTGATCGGCCTCTGGCAGGGATTCTGGATCGCGATCGTCAGCCTTCCGCCGTTTATCGCGACCTTAGGCGGCATGTTGATTTTCCGCGGTTTGACGCTCGTCTTTTTAGCCGGGAAAACGCTCGCGCCGCTCCCGTCTTCGTTCGTCGCGATTTCTTCAGGGTATATCCCGGACTGGATCTCGCGCCTCTTCGGACTCAAGCCGTCCGTCAATATTACGACGCTTACGATCGCCGCGATCTTCTGCGTTTTAATCCTGATCGGACAGCTTAACGACCGAAGACAGAAGTTAAAATATGGGTTTAAAGTCGCGAGCTTCGGAACGATCATCCTGAAAGTTTCGGCGATTTCCGCGGCAATTATGCTCGTCGCCTGGCGATTAGCGCTCTACCGCGGGATTCCGTTCGTTTTAGTTATCGTCGCGGCGCTGGCGATTTTTTACGCTTTCATCTTGAATAACACAACCATCGGCCGGCATATCTACGCGCTCGGCGGGAACGCCAAAGCGGCCGAACTTTCAGGGATCAAGATCCGCAACGTTAAATATGGGATCTATATTAATATGGCCGTCATGAGCGCGGTCGCCGGAATCGTCTTTTCGGCGCGGCTGAATTCCGCCAGCCCGTTAGCGGGTCAGAGTTTTGAGATGGACGCGATCGCCTCCTGCTATCTGGGCGGAGCGTCGGCCTCCGGCGGAATCGGAACGATCACGGGAGCCCTCGTCGGCGGTTTAATCATGGGGATCCTTAACAACGGGATGTCGTTAATGGGCGTTTCGATCGACGTTCAGCAGATCGTCAAAGGGCTGGTCGTTATTTTCGCGGTTGCGTTCGATATCTTATCGAAAACAAAAATTTCGAAATAAGCGGTCGCCGCGGCGCGGCGGCGGACAAGACCGGCTCATTTTTTCGGATTCCGGCGGTTCATCCGGAATATTCTGAACCGCCGGAGTCAGGAATGGCCAAAGCAGAAGAAGGTGTCTTAAAACAAATTCTGTCATAACGAAATTCACCCGATTATTTGTCAGCGCATGGATCGCCCCTCATTCGACCAATGACCTGTCCCTGCGCGCTTAGACGCCGAGACAAGCCCCCTGCGAGGACAAGCCCCCTGCGAGGACAGGCTCCCTGCGAGGACAAGGCGCGAGCCTCAATGCGCTGACTTTGAATCATTTTATGCGGAGGAGGGGGGTTTCGG
>JASBYO010000098.1 GCA_029983925.1 Flexilinea sp. | reverse complement strand
TTTTTCAGAACTGGATTTTTCGGAATAAGTCCCGCCTCAGAGCTAAATTCGAATTAAAAGTATAATTTTGTCAGGATGGTTAAACTGTTGGAGGCATGATGACGATTGAAAAGCATGAAAAGGCGTTCCCGATCCGCATACCGAACGTATCTTTCGTAGTCGCGCTTTTAGGGCTGCTTGCCGCGGGCATATTCGTCTATATCTATATTACTCCTGACGGCGTCGGACTGACAAACGACAGCGCCGATTATCTCGGCGGCGCGCGTTCGCTTCTCGCCGGCGACGGATACGTCCGCTATTCCGGCGATCGCCAGCCGCGTCCGATCACGCAGTTCCCGCCGTTTTATTCGGCGGCGATCGCAAAAGCCGTTTGGTTCGGCGCGAAGGACGTTTTTCACGGCGCGGAATGGATCAATGGCCTTTCGATCGTACTGAATTTATTTTTGGTCGTGGCGCTCGTGTTGGCGACGACGCGACGCGAATGGATCGCGATTTTCGCCGGCGTACTGACGCTCTTTACGCCGTCATTTTTACAGGCGCACGTTTACGGGCTGAGCGAGGCGCTGGCGTCGGTTTGGATTTTGACAGCATTGCTTATCCTTTCGGTCGCGCTCCGAAAAACGCGCCGTCCGGTTTGGATCTGGCTCTTATTAGGCGCCCTTTTCGGTGTGGCGGCGCTGGTCCGCTATGCCTCGCTGGTTTTTTTCGCCGGCTCTCTTTTTTTAGTTTTCGCGAACGGACGAAATTGGAAAAATCGGATCGTCCCCGCGTTCGGGCTCTTTATCGGCTTTATCTTCATATTCCTGCCTTGGCTTATTCGAAATCGTCTTGTCGGCGATAGCGGCGTTAACCGCGCGTTCTCCTTTCATTTTCCAACCTCCGACCGCCTTTGGGATGGCGTTCGTACCGTCTCTTCCCATTTTCTACCTGAAGCCGGCGGGATCGTCGAACGGGCGCTGCCGCTTTGGGCGCTGGCGATTATCCTGACGCTGATCATTCTAACCGGGCTTACGATTTGGCGGTTGGCCGGCGTTTTCCGCGGCTTGTCTCATGATCCTGACGGTGAAGCGATGGCGATTTCCCCGAGCGGGTTCTTTACTTATTTCATGTTGCTGTATGTTGTTGAGTTGTTGTTGACGGCGATTTTTGTCGATGGATCGACCGTATTCGACGATCGAATGTTATATCCGTTTTTCATTATGGCGAATCCGGCGCTTTGCGCCGCAGCGCAAAACCGGTTCGAAAAGCATGGAAGACGCATAGCCGTCCTCGCAGCGCTTGGCCTGATCTTGATTTTCGTTCTTGAGGATGGACTTGACCGGATCCGGGAATATCGCCGAGACGGTCAAGGTTTCGCCGGATCGGAATGGCGCGATTCGGAAACGGCGAACGCGATCCCCGAACTGTCGGAGACGGTCCGCTGTTTCAGCAACCGGCGCACGTATTTGGGCCTGATGAAAGATTTGCCTTGCTACGTTCTTCCGGTCGGTTTTGACGCCGCAACGCAGCGGGTATCCGAATCGTTCGCCGCCGACCGTGAATGGATGCGATCTGAAATTGAAGCCGGAAAAGCGATCGCGATCGTTTTCGGATATACGGACGAACTCGATTCCGAATCCGAGGACGCGAAATATTTTGATGAGCTGTTCCGCGATCTAAACTTGTACGGTTTGTACGAAGACGGTCGAATTTACGGGAATCCGCAATAACCTTGGCAACCCAATCTCCCCGGCGGCGGAAAATCCCCGTCTTCCTTAAATATGCGGCTCGAAGCCTGGGTTTTGTCCTAAGTCTAAACGGCTGACGGCGGATGAGTTAAGAAACCTATGAGGCGGAAGAAGCGTTATCATCCGCCTCTCTCTCGCGGGTTCGAGCAAGTAAATATGAAAAAAAGTATTAAAAAATGAAACTATTTGTCTTTTCAACTTGCAAACATTCTTTTTAAGGCGTATAATGGTTAGATAAATTGTTTTGTTGGAGAGTTAGTAAAGATGGAACATTCCGTTTCCCCGATTGGTTCTGAAAAAGAATCATTTGACTTTGAAACCCTTCTTGACGAAGGGATTAGCATCGATTTCCCCAAAAAAGGCGAAACTCGAGAGGGCGTAATCGCCAGCATTACTCCCGATCAAATTTTAGTCAACGTTGGCACGAAATCGGAAGGCGTGATTACCGGTCGGGAATTAGAATCAATTCCGAGCGAGGTTCTTGAATCGTTCGCAATCGATCAGCCGATCCTGGTTTATATTATCGATCCGGAAGACCAAAACGGAAATCTTGTTTTGTCTTATACGAAAGCTTACGAAGAACAGGTCTGGAAAAAAGCCGAAGACGCGATGGCTTCGAAGGAAGCGATCGATTCCGTCGTCAGCGGTTACAACAAGGGCGGCCTGATTGTCGATTTCGAGACGCTGCGCGGCTTTGTCCCGGCGTCCCAGATCGCTTTGTCGCGCCGTATGGAAATGAGCGGCGACACCCCGGAACAGCGCTGGGGCAAGATGGTCGGGCAGCCGATCCGTATTCGCATCATCGAAGTTGACCGCGAACGCCGCCGCCTGATCTTCTCGGAACGTCAGGCCAGCTCTGAAACGCGCGAATCCTTAAAACAGAAGATGATCGACGGACTGACCGAAGGCGAAATCCTAAGCGGACGCGTCGCCAGCCTCGCCGATTTCGGCGCTTTTATCAATATCAACGGTATGGCGGACGGACTCGTTCATCTTTCCGAAATTTCCTGGGATCATATCAAGAAACCTGCCGATGCGCTTCAGGTCGGGCAGGAAGTTAAAGTCAAGGTCATCAGCGTCGATAAAGAAAAGAATCGAATCGGCTTATCGATCCGCCAGACTCAAGACGATCCCTGGAGCAGCCAGGTCGCAAAATATCAGGTCGGCCAGCTCGTAGAAGGCGTTATTACGCGCCTAACCAAATTCGGCGCGTTCGCGAAACTCGACGACGCTTTCGAAGGGTTGATCCATATTTCCGAGATCAGCGACAAGCGTATCGAACACGCGAAGGAAGTCCTTAAGGAAGGCGATAAAATTACGCTGCGGATTATCAAGATCGATCCCGCTAACCATCGTATCGGATTGTCGGTTCGCCGCGTCGACTCGATGGCGTACTCCGAAATGGACTGGGACGCGCTGATGTCCGATTTGGACACGTTGACGGAAGAATAATCCGGCCCTATCGCCGTGATAAGCGGAAGGCGTATCAAAATGGTACGCCTTTTTTAATCCTTCGTCTTTGGAACCGGGGCTTTTCGAACCTTAGTTTTACGCGTAAAATTAAGCCGAGTATAACGATCGAAACGAGAAACGATAATCATGAAAGTATTTGTCACAGGTGCGGCCGGTTTTATTGGTACCCACCTGGCGAATGAATTAATTGCGCAGGGGCATACGGTCGTCGGATTCGATAATCTCTCGACCGGGAACCCTGAGTCTTTATAGGCGGAGGTCAAACTTGTCCGCGGCGATATCAATAATCGCGAACTGTTGTGGCAACTTTTGCATGACGTCGACTGCGTTTATCATTTAGCGGCGCGCGTCGTCGTTCCTGAATCGGTTCTTTATCCGCGCGAATTTGAACGCGTCAACGTCGGGGGAACGGTGACGCTTTTAGAGGCGATGCGCGACGTGGGGAGCCACAGGCTGATTTTCGCTTCTTCCGGCGCGATCTACGGTATCCAAAGCCGTCAGCCGTTGAACGAAAATACGACGAAACCGAAACCGGCCTCTCCATACGCGGTTTCGAAATTAGCCTCAGAATATTATATTAATACGATCGGGCGTTTATGGGGTCTGGAAGCGGTCTGCTTACGGATCTTTAACGCCTATGGTCCGCGTCAGGGTTTCTCATTTTCCCATGCAGCCGTCATCCCGACGTTTCTTAAGCAGGCGGCGGCGAAAGGAACGATCGTGATTCATGGCGACGGAACCAAGACGCGCGATTTCGTTTATATTACCGACGTTGTGGACGCGCTGATCGCGGCGATGAAACTGAAAAATCCGAACGAAACGGTTATTAATATCGGCTCCGGTCGTGAAACGACAATTAATCAGGTTTGCGAAATGGCCTGCCGGATTACCGGACAACAACCGGAAATTGTTTTCAATCAGAAACGTGTCGGCGGCCCGGACCGTATGTGCGCCGATCTGACGCTGGCTCGAGAGTTGCTCGGGTATGAAGCGAAAGTCGGATTGGAAGAAGGGATGCGGCTCGATTTTGAAGGAGACGAGCGGCTGCGCGCCGTGAATTAACGCTGATCTGAGAAAGAAATGTTCCCGGGCCGTTGAGATCGATCGATTGGCTATGCTTCGATCGGAGTATTTTCCTAAAAGCACAAGAGAAGCTTGACGTTGAAATGATCGCGCTGCGGCATATTTTTAATTCCGGGGAATCGTTGCGATGCCTGCCGTACCGATCATGACGTCAGAAAAAGAAAAAGCTTTGCCGGCTGCGTGAAGGTGAAACGCGCGCTTGGAGAAGGGCCGTCATGGCGTTTTGAATATTCAAAATTCTCTGCGTTATCTGAAAATCGTCTTAATTCAAAACGGTTCCAACGCGCGGAAAAATCTTCAATCGTTCGCCGATAGGCAGCTAAAGCGCCGTACTTGCCCTGCCTGCAGGGACTGATCAAGCGTTAACAATTGGCGGCGTATTCTCTGCGAATAAAATATCAAAGCCGCGGTTCCCGGCGCGGCTTTTGAATCGACGCGCGTTCCCCTGAAATACGCCGTTACCAGCTTTTCGTTTCGGATACCATGGTACGAATATCTTTGTACAGTTGAATCACGGCGGGATTTTCGATACTGACCGGGATAAACGGCGTCGCCGACGTCGCAGCCGTTCAAACGGACAATCGCTTTTACCGCTCCGTATAAGGATTCGAATCCGATTAAGCGGAAATAAACGCCGTAACGATACGCTGGAGACGGAGCGCGGCTTCTAATTTCCCGGCGCGGATTAATTCGTCCAATTTCAGATACAACTCAGGCATCGCGGCGTACGTTCCGCCGATCCCGCCGTCGGCGCCCATGACGCGTTCGGCTAAATACTGTTCGTCAGGACCGTTAAAAACGATGAAATCCTCGCCGCCTGCCTGTTTGAAATTCATGATATCGATAACAGATTCGTAGGATGATTTAATCCCGGCGACGCGTTCGTTTGCCAGCATGCGATTAAACATTGTCATCGTCAGGTTGAAACCGGTCAGCTGCGGGATGTTATAAATAAAGAAAGGAACGTCAGCCGCTTCGGTTATCGCTGTCCAATGACGGCAGACGCTTTCTTCTCAGGAGCGGTAGTAAACGCAGGGGATGACGGATGTCCCGTGCGCGCCGGTTTGCTCGGTATGCGCAGCGAGCTCGACGGCTTCGCGCGTTGCCGCGGCGCCGACGTTCGCGATGACCGTTATGTCGGCGGGAACGGACTTCATGACCGTTTCAAGCCCAAATTTCCGTTCGTCAAGCGGCAGAAGGAAGCCCTCGCCCGTGTTTCCGCAGACGTATAAAGCGCGGATCCCTTTTTCGTATTGATGCTGGACGAAATTCCGGATCGCGTCCGGCGAAACAGCTCCGCAGGAATCAAACGGCGTATTCAGCGCGACGGTAACGTTTCGAAACCGATTGACAAGATATTTTGACATAGCCTATCCTTTTCCTGACTCATTTTTTAAGCGTATCAGAAAAACTCGCATGAAATCGTTCTTTCACCCCGATTTCTTTTTACCGCATAAATCAGTTTGGTGTATGGAAAATTGGTTGAAATAATCGTAATTAGATAAAGTAGTGATTAAGATAACATGAAAGTCATGAGCATCGGTGTCTATTCAAATTAGCTATTTTCAATACAATATTTATATCAGCGGTTCGCGCAAAAATTGCTGAAGATTATTTCAATCATTCCAAGGAGCAAATAATGAAAAAATTTGTTGTCATGCTAATTGCGTTCGCGCTTTTGGTTAGCGTGCTTCCCGCTTCGGCTCAGGCGACTGAGATTACCTGGTGGGCGTTCCCGACGTTTGCGACGATCGACGAAACGAGCGGAAAATACGAACAGAGTTTAATCGACGCTTTCCAGGAAGCGAACCCGGATATTACGGTTAAGCTTGAGATGATCGATTTCCAATCCGGCCCTGAGAAAATCGTGACGGCGATCGAAGGCGGTACGGCTCCGGACGTTCTCTTCGACGCTCCCGGGCGGATTATCGATTACGGTAAGAACGGCAAACTCGCCGACCTGAACGACTTGTTTACGGATGAATTTAAAGCCGACGTCGGTAACGAAAATATTATCGCCTCTTGTTCTGACGGCGAAAATTATTATATGTACCCGCTTTCGACCGCGCCCTTCCTGATGGCCGTTAATAAAACCGTTCTTGAAGAAGAAGGCCTGCTCGAGATGGTCAATATGGAAGGCGAACGTCTATGGACGACGGATGAATTTACGGCGTTGAACGCGGCTTTAGCTGAAAAAGGCTATATGAACTCAATCGTCTTCTGCCAGAATCAGGGCGGCGATCAGGGCACGCGCGCTTATATCATGAATCTCTTCTCTGCGCAGCTGGTTAATCCGGAGCTGACCGAATGGACGATTAATAGCGAAGCCGGTATCAAAGCGTTACAATACACAGTCGACGAAGTCGCCGCAGGAAACCTTACCGACGGGATTACGTATAACGGCGGGGGCGCGATCGAACAGTTTGTCGCCGGAACGGTTACCGGCACGCTGCTTTGGAGCCCCGGTTTAGCCAAGAACAACGCTGATGCGGTCAGCGCGTCAGGGTTTGAAGCGGTCGCCTTGCCGCTTCCGTCGGACGACGGTACGCCGGAACTCGAATATCTCGTCAACGGGTTTGCCGTTTTCGATAACGGCGACGCCGCGAAGATCGACGCCGCGAAGAAGTTCATTACTTTCTTGACCGATGATCCGGTTTATGGCCCCCAGAACGTCTTAGCGACCAACGCGTTCCCTGTCCGCGCTTCGTTCGGCGACCTCTACCCGGGTAATGAAGACATGGCGTTCTATGCGTCGATGACGAAATATTATGGTGCGTACTATAACACGATCGACGGCTTTGCCGCTATGCGTCCGGCCTGGTGGGGTAATTTGCAGGCCGCGTTAACCGGAGAAAAAAGTGCCGAAGAAGCGCTGAATGATTTTGTCGCTGACGCCAACGCCGCCTACGCCGCCGCGCAGTAATCGAATTTTCTAAACGATAAAAGAAAAACTGCGGGCAGGGTATAAAAATCCTGCCCGCGTTTTTTAGCCGTAGAATCGGGCGTTTGTTGTTTCTCGGAGGCGGCGCCGTCCGCGGTTTGTCTTGAACTTCAGGAGAGGAGTATCGGATGCAAGCGAATAAATTCATGACCATGCGTCAGGCGAATCAGAGGGAAGCGATTACGGCGTATCTGTTCCTGCTCCCCGCGCTTATTTTTTTCTTCGTTTTCGTTATTTTCCCGATCGGTCAGGGTATCTATACCAGCTTTTTTAACTATACGATGAAAGACTTTAACTGGGTCGGGCTCGGAAATTATATTGAGTTGTTTCAGGACAGCGTTTTTCTTAAATCATTGGGCAATACAATCCTGCTTGTCGTCGCCGCCGTCCCGTTTATCGTCGTCTTCAGTATTTTCGCCTCTGTGACGCTTTACGAAAAAAGCGCCTGGATCCGTTCGCTTTTCCGTGGGATCTTCTATCTCCCGGTTGTTACCGGTACCGTTTCGGTTACGGTTGTCTGGAAATGGATTTTCGATCCGCTGACCGGGATTCTGAATTACGTATTGAAAGACGCGGGAATAATTACCCGAAATATCAACTGGTTAGGCGATAAACGCTTCGCGCTCTGGGCGATTGCGCTCGTCTTATTTACGACCTCGGTCGGCCAGCCGATTATCCTTTTTATCGCGGCGTTGGGAAACCTGGACCGATCGCAAGTCGAAGCGGCGGAGATCGACGGGGCCAACCGCGCTCAGGTTTTCCGTTATGTCGAATGGCCGGGAATCCTGCCGACGACGCTGTACGTCGTCGTGATTACGACGATTAACTCGTTCCAGTGCTTCTCGTTGATCCAACTGTTGACCTCCGGCGGGCCAAACTATAACACGAGCACCATCATGTATCAGGTTTACGAGACGGCGTTCCGCCTCAACCGCTACGGGTACGCGAACGCGATGGGCGTTATTTTAGCGGTCTTTATCGTTATTTTCAGTACGGTGCAATTCCGACTCTTCAATTCGCAGATCGATTATTAAAAGGAGCGCTGGAAAATGAAATATAAAAAATTCTCGGTCTTCAATATCGTCTCGACGCTTCTCCTTCTCGTAATTACGTTTATCTTCGTCTTTCCGTTCTACTGGGTCATAACCGGTTCGTTCAAGGAACAGCGCGTTGCGATCAAGCTGCCTCCGGAATGGTTTCCCCGGACGCCGACGATCGCGAATTTTATAACGCTGTTTAAAAATCCGGCGATGAAATGGTTTTCGAATTCGGTCGTCATCTCATTGGCGGCGATGGCGCTCGTTTGCGCCGTCAGCGCGTTAGCCGGCTACGTATTAGCGAAGAAAAAATTTCCGGGACGGAATTTTATTTTCATGATGTTTGTCGGCGCGATGGCGCTTCCGAAACAAGTCGTCCTCGTTCCGCTGGTAAAGCTCGTTTCACGCTGGGGAATACATGACACGCTTTGGGCTGTCATTCTTCCGTCGATCGGTTGGCCGTTCGGGATTTTCTTGATGAAGCAATTTAGCGAGACGGTCCCGAACGAAATTCTGGAGGCGGCGAAGATCGACGGCTGCGGCGAATTCGAGATGTTCAAATCGGTCGTGCTGCCGGTCGTTCGTCCGGGGTTAGGAGCTTTGGCGATTTTTACGTTCATTTCGACCTGGAACGACTACTTTTTGCAGTTGATCATGCTGTCGAGCCGAACGGCGCTTACGCTGCAGCTGGGGATTGCGACGATGCAGGCAGAATTCGCAACGAACTACGGCGTCCTGATGGCGGGGGCGACGTTCGCCG
>JASBYO010000097.1 GCA_029983925.1 Flexilinea sp. | reverse complement strand
GGCATCCTGCTGCCGCTGATCCTGGGAATTTCGCTGATGAGCTCCGGATTAGAAGACCTCTCTTCCGAGCCTGAACTCCGCTTTTTCATGAACTTTATCCTGACGCTTTACGCTCAGCCGAAAATCCGCTTCACCGCTTGGCTGATCTTCGGATCGCTGATCGGGTTGTTTATGGGATCGTCAGGGCAGTCGGGAACAACCTCGATCACCCGGGAAGGAAAGCGCGTTTGGCTGATGAAATCGCTGCCGATTTCCGCGAAGGATCAGGTCAACGGGCGCATGCTGTGTTCGATGTTTTTCGGACTGCTTGCCACGCTGCCGTCGTTGGGAGTATTCGCGTATTTTCTGCGCGCGGCCGTCTTGGATATCCTGTTCGGTCTGATCGCGATTCTGATCATGATCACGTTCAGTTCATCGCTCGGACTGCGAATCGATATCCAGGCGCCGAACTTCGCCTGGCAGAATCCGCAGCACGCCATTAAACGCAGCGCGAACATCATGTTCCTGACGTTAGGAACGATCGTCTATTTAGGGCTGTTAATTTTCGCCGGCGTGAAGCTGTACAAAACGGGAACGCTGACCCTGCTGCACCTGCCGTACGCGATCGGCTCGATCCTGCTGCTGCATGCCGTCGCGGCGCTGCTGCTGTACCGGAGCGCAAAAAGCGCCCTGGCGCGGCGCATGATCGGCTATGACGCCGGATAAGGACAAAGCGGGAGAAGACAAAACGATCGACGCCGGAGCGAAATCGCTCCGGCGTTTTCCAACCGGCTTTTTCCCTGCCGGCTTACTCCGAAAATTCGCTCCGAAAATCGTCTCCGATCGCGTCCGCTTCGAGCGCCTCTATTTCAATCTCGCTGAATAAATCGCTCTGATCGATTTGGATAACGCGCCGCTTTATCAGCTCCAGCATCGCCAGAAACGTCACTACGATCTCAACCCGGTTCCGAGAGGAGATCAGCGATGAAAACGATACCGTCTGGACCTCGCGCAGCCGCGCGATCAGCGAGCGGATCCGGTCGCCGATCGTAATCCGCGGTCCCGACAAAACCGACGAGACGACGCGCGGCTCGGCTTTCTTGCGGAATAATTGCGCCGCGATCTGCGCCATGCGCGCCAGCGTCAGATCTTTCAGGTCCAACGGCGGCTCGAACCCCAACGCCGGCGGGGCGAGCCGTTCGTAAGCGCGCCTGCCGCTGTCCTCGATCCGCGATAACTGTTCCGACAGCTGCTTAAAGCGGCGGTAGGCGATCAGCTGGGCCGCCAAATCTTCATCGCCCGACTCGTCCAGCTCAACCGCCTCCGCGTTCATCCGGGGCAGCAGCGCCGCGGACTTAATCTGGATCAGCCGCGCCGCGATAACGACGAACGCCGAAACGTCTTCGGGACGGTCGCCCTCCATCGAACGAACCGTCTCCAGAAACTGGTCGGTAACCTGCGCCAGCGACAGCAGCGTAATATCCAGCTCCGCCTTTTCGATCAAGTCCAACAACAAATCGAGCGGGCCTTGGTAGACGTCCGTCTCGATCCGATATGCCTCTGAACGGAAGGCGGTAAAACGCGATTTCATGCGTTCATTTTAACATAGCCGCAACCGGCGAAAAGCTGCCTGAATTTTTACGTGTCGATTCGAACCGAATCGCGAATCGCCCGGTTCCGGTAAACGAGGTCGCCGCGAGCGCTGAAACCGAGCTTCTCCCAAAAAGCGTTCCCGCCTTCGTTCCGCGCGAAAACGACGAGCGCGGCTTTCCGAATTCCCTCCCGCTCAAGCGCGTTCAGCGCCGAATCGACTAACCGGCGCGCGATCCCGCTTCGGCGGAAATCCGGATGAACGCAAAGATGATAAATAAACCCGCGCCGACCGTCATGTCCCGCCAGGACCGCGCCGGCCAACTTTGAACCTTTCTCCGCAACGAAACAACTCGCCGGGTTGCGCGTTAAAAACTTCGCGATCCCGTCCCGGCTGTCGTCCGCCGCGTTCAGCCCCATTCCCGGCGTATGGAACCATAAATCATAAACGCCGTCATAATCGGCAATCGTCATACCGCGAATCTCAATCTGCGTCATGGACCTGTCTCTCCGCTCGGATTCCGTTCATCCAGGAAGGCAAGGATTTCAGGACACCGGTAAGTTTTTTCAGGATTTCCGGGCATACAAATTTTTTTATTAACTTTTTGCGAATTATAACCGGCATACGGCTGCAAAATATTTCAATGCCCATAAATATTTTCGCTCAAACGGGCCGCTCGCCCTTACTTTAATTTACGAATTGCTGTATAGTTACGTCAAGATAAGGAGTCGTACGATGATCAAACCGAAAGCGTTAAAACGAGGAGATACCATTGCGATCGTGTCGCTTTCTTCCGGAATAGGGGGAGAAGAGCCGTTCATTCACAGGTATTATACGGGTATCGACAGGTTAGAAAGCGTGTTCGGACTTAACGTGATTACGATGCCGAACGCGCTGAAGGGAATTGAATACCTGTATAACCATCCCGAATTAAGAGCGCAGGATTTAATGCAGGCGTTCAAAGACCCGTCCGTTAAAGCGATCATCTGCATGATCGGCGGAGACGATACGATTCGGCTGCTGCCCTATATCGATTATCAAGTTATCAGAGAAAATCCGAAAATTTTCATGGGTTATTCCGATACAACCGTCAATCATTTAATGCTTTATAAAGCCGGCCTGGTCTCTTTCCACGGGCCCAGTCTCATGGTCGAATTTGCGGAGAATTGCCGAATGCACCAATATACCGTCGACTGTATTACCGAAACGCTGTTTTCCTGCGCTTCGGAAATAGAAATAAGTTCATGCAGTATGTGGACTTCCGAATTTCTGGACTGGGCAGATCCGCAAAACCAAACGATTGCGAGAAAAATGAAACCCGAAAAATACGGCTACGAAATATTGCAGGGAACAGGCCGCGTCAGCGGAAAACTGCTCGGCGGATGTTTGGGCGTACTGAAAATGGCTATCGGGACAGAGATATGGCCATCCCTTAACGAATGGGAAAATAAACTCTTGTTTCTGGAAACGGCTGAAGATTACCCTGAGCCGGAAGAAGTTTGTTATTTTTTAAGAAATCTTATGGCGCAAGGTATTTTAGATAAAATAAACGGAATCATCGTCGGGAAGCCGTTGGATGAAAGATACTATGACGAATATAAAAATATTTATATTAAAGTTGTAGGAAACGAAGCTAAACGGCCGGAACTCCCTATTTTATATAACGTAAATTGCAGCCATACATCGCCCGTCTGCGTTTTGCCTTACGGCGTCATGGCGGAGATAGATTGCGAGCGGAAAAAACTTACGATCCTTGAAAGCGCTGTCTGCTGATATGATTTTGCTCATTCGCTGAAAGCAGAAAACGGAGTCCCCTACGCATCATAACCGTTCCTGCGCGTCAATCCGCGTCCGCCCCTGCGCGCTTTTGGTATAATTCAGCCGGGAAAATATTTAATAACGAAAGAATAAGGTTCATTGATTATGGCTCAACCCGTTGCGCAATGTCCGCGCTGCCGCCAGACGATGGTCGCGAACGTTCAACAAATTTTCGATCTCGCGAAAGATCCGCAGGCAAAACAAAAACTTCTCAGCGGTCAGTTCAATACCGCTATCTGCGCCTCCTGCGGCTACGCCAGCCCGTTGGGAACGCCGCTCGTTTACCATGATCCGGAAAAGCAGCTCTTCCTGACCTATTACCCGGCGGAACTGAATACCCCGCTCCCTGAACAGGAGAAAGTCCTCGGCCAGCTGATCCGCGGCGTCGTCGACGCGCTCCCGCCGGAAAAACGCGGCGGATACCTCTTCCAGCCGCGCGCCATGTACACCTACGACACGCTCCTCGATACGATCCTCGAAGCCGACGGGATTACGAAAGAGATGATCAAAGAGGAAGAACGGAAAATCCAGCTCCTCCAAAAGCTTCTCAGCGCGGACGAGAGCGCCATTCCGGGCATGATCGATCAGGATCTGACGCCGTATGATTACGACTTTTTCGCGCTCCTCGCCAACGTTCAGGGCAACGCACAGGCGACGCGGAACGAAGCCATGATCCGAAAGACGCAGCTCATTCAGGACGAGCTCCTCGAAAAAACCGAATACGGCCGCGAATTAAAAATCCGCGCGGACAGCACGCGCAAAGCCCTCGCCGATCTGCAGGCTCTGGGCGAAAACCTGAACCGGGAAACGCTTCTCGGCCTGATCGCGGACGCGCCGGACGATACGTACCTGCGGACGATCGCCGGACTGGCGCGCAACGGAATGGATTATCAATTCTTCGAAGCGCTGACGGCGAAAATCGACGCGGCTCAAGGCGACGAAAAAGCGCGGCTCAGCCAAATTCGCGAAAAAGCGCTGACGGTCGTCAACGAAATAGACGAATCGATCGCCGAACAGAAAGATCTCAGGAAGCAGGCGCTTGAAGCGATCCTGAAAGCGGAAACGCTCGACAAGGGCATCGAACAATTCGGACGCGCAATCGACGACGCCTTTATTGAAATCGCGAACGCGGAACTCGCCGCCGCGCGTCAAGCCTCCGACTTCGAACGCAGCGGAAAGATCCAGAACCTGCTGGACCAGATTGAGGAAATGATGAAAGTCCCGGCGGAATTCGCCTTCCTCCAGTCGCTGATGCAGATTGAAGATATCGGGAAGCTGACCGAAACGATCGAGAAGAATAAAGACGCCGTGACCGACGACTTTAAAGAGATGCTCGCGACCGTGATCGATAACGTCAGCCATGAAGCCGACCAGGACCCGAAACTGTTGGAACGGCTGAAAACGATTCAAACCGTCGTTCAATCCTGACCGATTGCGCGCCGTCCGGTAAAAAAACGGATCGGTTTCGCCGTATACGAATAACGATACGAGCGCCTGAATTTATCTCTCGCCGCCAAGCCAGCGGACGCGCGTAAAAGTTTATAAACGAAACGACTCGGGACCCTTGGAGCCGCAAGCGAACGAGGGTCTTTTAATTTATTGACAAACAAAGACGAAAGAAGGCGGAATTAATCGCCGCTGTAAACTAACCCTAAAACCGGATCGTCGGTAATAATCGCGTCGACGCCCATCCGCTGAAAGCGCATCATATCGTAAGAACCGTTGACGACCCACGGACGGACTTCCCGGTTGCAGAGGTGTTCGTTTTGAACGAATTTCGCCGTCACCAGATCCATATGCGGATGCACGGCGTCGACATGAATCGAATGCTTAAAGAAAGCGCGCGCCGTCCAACCCGCCAAACCTTTATCCGCGATCAGGCCGGTCTGCAAATCCGGGAACGCGTTGCGCGCCTTGACCAGATCGCCGAAATTAAACGATGAAAAAATAATCTTTTCCTGATTACCATACCGCGAAATCAGCTCGATAACCCGATCGACCAGGCGTCCGACCCGCTTCGGGTTGCGCGTCTTAATTTCGACGTTTAGAAGGAACTTCGTCCCAAATTCGGAGAAAACCGATTCGAGCGTCGGGATCGGTTCGCGCGGAAAAAGATCCTGTTTCAAGTAACAGGCGTTCAGCCGCGAAATCTCCGACAACGTCAGATCCTCAACCGCCGCGCTGAATCCCGTCGTCCGATCCGTCGTCAAGTCATGGATCACGACGACTTCGTTATCGCGCGTCAGCTGAACGTCGAATTCGATCCCGTCCGCGCCATATTCAAAAGCTTTCCGAAACGCCAGAAGCGTATTTTCAGGGTATACGGAAGAATATCCGCGATGCGCCAATATTTTCATCCTGTTTTCCTTTATAGACTGGATTAATAATACCAAACACTTCCAAATTCGAACCGAATTCGTCGATTTACGCCGCGCCGTTCCCGCGATCCCGGCGATCGATCTGTAAACGCCCTTCAACCGGGACAGCCGGACAGGCCGCGGCCATGCGAAATTGAAGCGAATAACCTTCCCGGGAGCCCGTCTCCGCCAGGATTTCGCTCGCGGCCGCGAAATCGTCCGCGAGCGACCCCGAAGTCTCCAGCGCGAGTCCGTCCCAAGCGACGCCCGCGTCGTCAATTAAATGGACGTGAAGCTGAGCGACGTCCTGACGCGATCCGCCGTTAATAACCAATCGGAGCCAATCCGCGCCGCGCCGCTCGAACAGCTCCGGCAAAATCGCCGCTAAATCGCGGGCAAAAGCGCGCCGCTCCGCCGCCGTCAGCGATTCGAAATCGCGGACAGCCGTTTTCGGAAGCGCCAACGCGTGAAACGGATAACAGGGACGCGGGTGGGCGACGACGAGAAGCCTCTCCGTCTCGGCCAAGCGCCGAAATAGGAACCGTCCCGCGCCATTAGCCAAAAGAACGCCGGCAAGCCTGCCGAAAAACGGGCGGCGCGCAAGCTTGAAAAAAAATCTCGTTAGTCGGCTGCCGATTGCCATAACTCCATGATAAATATAACCGCCGAAAGTCCCGGATAAAAACATAATTCGACCGTTTCGAGTATACTATGACCTATATTTAAACATGAAAAAACGTTCCGCGCAAAGGAGACCCTTCAAAAAATGGAATTAACGGTTATTATCCCGGTTTATAACGAAGAAGAAACGCTCGAAGAGATTATCAGCCGCGTTAAAGCGACCGGATTGGTAAACGAAATCCTCTGCGTTGACGACGGTTCGACCGACCGTTCCCGGGAAATCCTGAAAGGTTACGCGGACGATCCGCTCGTAAACGTCATCTTTTCCGAAAAGAACGAAGGGAAAGGCGCGGCGGTCCGAAAAGGAATCCTGAACGCCAAGTCGGAATACGCGATTATTCAGGACGCCGACCTCGAATATAATCCCGAATGTTACGCGTCGCTGATTAAGCCGATCGAAGACGGGATCGCCGACGTCGTATACGGCTCGCGGTTTTTGGGCGCGGCCCGGCGTCCGATCCTGTTCTGGAATATGGTCGCCAATAAGATCCTGACCCTCTTTACGAACGTCCTTTACAATAATATTCTCTCGGATATGGAAACCGGTTATAAACTCTTCAAAGTATCCGCCGTCCGCGAAATCCCGCTTCATGCGCACAGCTTTGACTTCGAGCCGGAATTCACCGCGAAAATCCTGAAGCGCGGCTTCCGGATTTACGAAGTCCCGATCGAATTTACCCCGCGATACTATACCGAGGGGAAGAAAATTAAACCGAAGGACGGCTTTATCGCTCTTTGGACGCTGATTAAATACCGTTTCGTCGATTAAGAATTCAGAAGCTGCCTCGGCGCGCCGGTTTCCGCGTCAAGCGGAAACGCCTTTTTCAATAAAATAAGCCCCCGATCACAGGGGCTAAATCGTTTTTATCTTAAAAAACCAACCGCTCCGCTACTCTTCCTCGATGACTTTCATCAGCTTCGGCAGCAGCTCGGAAATCGCCACGCGTTCCTGGGCCATCGTATCGCGTTCGCGGACTGTAACCGTATCGTCTTCGAGCGTCTGGTAATCGACCGTGACGCAGAACGGCGTTCCGATTTCGTCCTGATAAAAATAGCGTTTCCCGATATTCCCGCGGTCGTCCCAATTCGTCCCCATCTTCCGGGAAAGCAGCTTGAATACGCCGCGCGCTTTCTCGACGATCTCCGGCTTGTTCTTGACCAGCGGAAACACGGCCGCTTTATAAGGCGCGATCGACGGCTTAAAGCGCATGACGACGCGGTTGTTTTCGCTGTCTTCCCAGTACGCGTCGCACATCGCCATCAGGAAAACCCGGTTAATCCCGACCGCCGGTTCGATCACGTGCGGAACGATCGTGCGTTTCGGATCCATCGGATCGCGGTAAGACAAATCTTTCCCGGAATGATCGATATGCTGTTGGAGGTCGTAGGCAGTCCGATACGCGATTCCCCATAGTTCCTTAAAGCCGAACGGGAATTCATATTCGAGATCATACGTCTCTTTGCTGTAAAAAGAACGCTCCTGATCCGAATGACGGCGCCAGCGCAGCTTTTCAGCGCGGATCCCGATCCGTTCATGGATAAATCGGAACATCGCGTCCTGCCAATCCTTAAACAGCGGTTCCCAATCCGTTTTTTCCGGATCGAAGAAATATTCGATTTCCGCCTGTTCGAATTCGAGCGTTCGAAAGACGAACTGGCCGGTCGTAATTTCGTTCCGGAAACTCTTCCCGATATTCCCGACGCCGAACGGAAGCTGGACCCGCGACGAATTCAGGATATTGGCGAAGTTGGTAAAAATCCCTTGGGCCGTCTCGCCGCGGAGATAGACCGGGAGTTTATCCCCTTCGACGACGCCGATCGCCGTCTGGAACATGATGTTGAACGCTTTCGGCGGAAAAACGTCGTTCCCGTCCGGCGTTTTAACTTTGTATTTTTCAATAAACGCGCCGATCGCGTCCAAATCCATTCCCTCAACGACAATTTCTTCGCCGATCGGATGTTTCTCGAGCCACGCTTCGATCAGGTGATCGGCGCGGTAACGCTTGTGCGTAACCTTGTCCTCGACCAACGGATCGTTAAACGCGTTGACGTGACCCGACGCGACCCATGTTTCCGGATGAAGCAGGATTTGCGTATCCAGCCCGATCATGTCTTCCCGCGTCGTGATCATATCGTGCCACCACAGATTACGGATATTGCGCAGCAATTCGGCCCCCAGCGGACCGTAATCATAAGAACTGGCTAAACCGCCGTAAATATCCGACGTAGCGTATACGAATCCGCGCCGTTTCGATAACGCGGTAATTTTGTCAAGCGATGCTGCTCCGGCTGGAACGCTCATACGAAACCCCTCCCGCATGGAATAATTTCCATAAAGTTTTTATTCAATCGATAGAAAATTTTATCATACCGTCCCAACGCACCGCGAAATCGCCGCCGCTCAACCATGACAGGCCCCCGCGGGGACAGGCCCTATTCGAACGCCGCGACGCTGTTCCCGTCGAGCGTCAGCGCTCCGTATCCGACAAAATGCAGAACGCGCGTCAGATAAAATCAGGCTCAAAACGTTCGACCGCGTCTTTTTATATCTCGGTCGTCTATTCCGGGCTAAATATCGTCAGAGCGGAATCGGCGATCGTTTCCGGCTTTAATACTTTCGGGGAAAAGCGGCGAAGCGTCCGATCCGCAAGGCTGATATAATTTCGAAAAGAAACGAACGAACGAGTCTTTGAAACCGTAAAGAGTGAGGAAAACCCATGATCTCGATCGCAAAGCCATTGATCGGCGACGCTGAAAAAAAAGCCGTCTGCGCCGTCCTTGATTCCGGCATGATCGCCAACGGCGCCGTCGT
>JASBYO010000096.1 GCA_029983925.1 Flexilinea sp. | reverse complement strand
TTCGTATTTATACAGCGAATCCGCCGACGGGGCGGGACTGGTTTTCGGGTTGGGAGAGAAACGCGAACCGCGCGCGTTCCGTTTTTTAGGCGGCGACGTTATCCGTAAGCTTCAGAAGACGAAAACGCCGGCGGCGGCGATCGATTTTCCGGCGGATATGAGCGATGCCGAAGTCGGCGCGTTCCTGGAAGGACTTGTTTTGGGTTCGTTCACGTTCGAACGCTATAAGGATGAAAAAACGGCGGCCGACTGCCGCGTTACGGTTGACGCAAAATACGCCGGACTTGTCAACGAGAAAAAAGGACTTTGCGAAGCCGTCAACATGGCGCGGGACTGGGCGCACGAACCGGCGTCGGTTATCAATCCGCTGACGCTCGTCGAACGGGCGCAGGCTCTGGCGAAGGCGTACGATTTGGAGATCAAGGTGATGACGGACGATGAGCTGCGCTCGATGGGCGCGGGGGCGATCATCGCAGTCGGTCAGGGCAGCCGGACGCCGTCGCGGCTGATCACGCTTTCGTATAAAGGCACGCGCGCCGATAAACCGGTCGTTCTGGTCGGAAAAGCGATCACATTCGATTCGGGCGGTTACTCGATTAAACCGACCGATTCGATGGTCGGCATGAAATATGACAAGTGCGGCGCGATGGTGGTGATGGCGACGCTGCGCGCGGCGGCGGAACTGAAAATCGATCAGCCCCTGATCGGCGTTATCTGCGCCGCTGAGAACATGCTCAGCGAGAAGTCGTATCGTCCCGACGATATTCTGACTTCGCTGTCCGGGAAGACGATCGAAATCATTTCGACCGACGCCGAAGGCCGGCTGGTCCTGGCGGACGGCTTAACGTACGCGCAGCGTACGTTTGAACCGAAAGCGATTGTCGATCTGGCGACGCTGACCGGCGGCGTATTTATCGCGCTGGGGCGCGTGCGCGCCGGGCTGCTCAGTAACGACGACGCGTTGGCGGCGGCGCTTTTCGACAGCGGCGAACGGGCGGACGAACGCGTTTGGCGGCTGCCGATGGACGCGGAATATCGCGAGCTGATCGAAGGGAAAGACGCGGATATTAAGAATTCGGGCGGACGCGGCGCTTCGACGATTTGCGGCGGGATGTTCCTGCGCGAATTCGTTTCGGACGACATCCCCTGGGCGCATCTCGATATCGCCGCCGTTTCGGACGCTGAGAAAGCGACGCCGATCTGCGCGCAGGGCGGAACCGGTTTCGGCGTGCGGCTGCTGATCGATTGGCTGAAATCCTTGTAGACGCCGGACGATCGTTCGGAAGGAGAAGCGGAGGCGCATTGTCGAATCAGATTTTGACGCGTCTCCGCGAACGGTTTCTTTGAGGCGCGATTAATTGCGGAATGAGATTGGGAGGCGGAATTGGCGGCGTCGTTCGGATTTATTACCGGTGTTTTGGTTACACTGATGAACTTGGTCAACGCGCAGCTAAGCGGATTTTTCGGTAATCCGTTTGCGACCGCGTTGATTCATTTGGGCGGGCTGCTGATTATTTCGGTCGTCTGTCTGGTTCGGCTTGAGCGGATCCGGATCCCGAAAGTTCCGCTTTGGGTCTGGTCGGCGGGTTTAGTCGGGATTTTGACGATCCTGTTTTCAAACGCCGCGTTTTCGAATCTGGATATGACGTTGGCGACTGCGGCGGTTCTTGCCGGACAGGTTGCGTTCGGGATGATCTTCGACGCGATCGGTTTCATGGGATCGCGTAAGATCCCGATTGGGAAACGTCAGCTATCCAGCTTGGCGTTGATCCTGTTGGGAACGGCGGCGATGGCGATATGGCGATAAGTTTGATTCTGGCTTTCCTGTCCGGCCTGACGATCCTTCTGGCGCGGACGATCAATTCGCAGCTGCGTTCTCGTATCGGCATGAAGTACACGCTTTTGGCGAACTATTTGACCGGGACGATCGGCGCGTTTCTCGTTTTCCTGATTGGCGGCGGTCGGATCCCGACGTTTGACCGGCCGCTGAGCCTGCGCGACGCGCCGGCGTTTCTCGGCGGATTTTTCGGGATTCTCGTCGTCGGCCTAAGCGCGTTCCTCGTTCCGCGGCTTCCGGCGTATATCCTGACGCTGGCGATCTTTTTGGGTCAGCTTTTCAGCGGTATGATCGTCGATCTTGTCCGCGACGGACGGACGCCGATCGGAAAGATTGTCGGGTTCGTTTTGATCTTTTCCGGGTTGATCGTCAGTTTTCCGCCGAAGCGGGACAGCGCGGATTCGGCGGAAGAAACGGAATGAGCCCCGTGAAGAGAGGGTTTCGCGCGCTTTGTTTGATTCTATGGCTATTGACGCTGACGCTGATCGGTTTCGCGTTGGCGCCGAACGAGGTCTGGCGGCGCTTCGGCGACACGCTGGCGGCCGACGGAAGGCTGGAGCTGATGACGGACGCGCTGATTACCGCGCTGCGGACCGTTTCCGGCGCGGCCGGTTTGATCTTCGCCGCGTTTGCCGTCGCGGCGATCGTCGCGCCGGCCCGGATCATTCGCGGTTCGGCGCGGTTTCGCGAAGACGCCGGCGCTTATCCGCGCCGTCTGGCCGAAGACTCCCGTTCGTTCGCGCTGTCGGTTCGGTCGTTCCTGCGCGTTGAGGATCGGCCGCTTCGGTTCGCGCTGACCGCCGCTGTCTTGATCGGGATCGCGCTGCGGGCGGCGCTGCTGAATCGCCCGATGCAGCATGACGAGTCGTATACGGTTGTGACCTGGGCGTCGGGTTCTTACCGCTACGCGATCAGCGATTATCATCTCCCGAACAACCATATTTTCCATACGATCTTTGTCTGGCTGATCTATCATTTTATCGGGAAAACGCCGCTCCTGATCCGGTTCCCGGCGTTTTTAGCGGGCTGTGCGCTGATTCCGGCGGCGTTTTATCTGGGAAAGAAGTTTTACGGCGAACGGGTCGGGCTGGCGGCGGCGTTCCTGAGCGCGTTTTCGCCTTTCCTGATCGATTACGCGACGAACGCGCGCGGGTACAGTTATTTTGCGTTGAGCGCGGCCGGGTTGTTCCTGCTCGGAGACGTGCTGCGGAGGCGGCGAAACCGCCTGGTTCAGATTTTAATTCCGGTCGCCGCGGCGCTGAGTTTTTATACGCTGCCGATGACGCTGTATCCGTTCGGCGCGCTGTGCGTCTGGTTCGCGCTGTGCGGGTTGTTGGGGAAATATGGCGGCGGATATCGGAACCGCTTGGATTTCTGGATCGTTCTGGTTCGTTTCGGTTTGGCGACGGTTGTTCTGACGGCGGCGCTGTACCTGCCGCTCTTCCGCGCGTCGGGATTGGCGCCCATGTTCGATAACGTTTTTGTCCGGCCGCTCCCGCCGAGCGATTTTCCGCCGACGATAATTTCCCGGGCGATCGATTTTTTCGCCGTTTTCAGCGACGGTTCCGGCGCGGTTCTTGCCTCGGCGCTGCTGATCGGGGCTGTCTTAACGTTCGTTTTCCGTTCTGACGTTTCGACGCTTCCGGAGGGTTGGGGTTTCGCGCTGTGGCTCGCGCCGCTGATCCTGATCCGACGCCCGAACCTGTGGCCGCGGACGCAGATTTACCTGTTCCCGTTTTTATACGTCTGGGGCTGCGCCGGATGGTTCGGATTAGGCGGCGCGTTTTTGAAGCGGATGGGGGAGCGGGCGCGGACGGTCTGCGGCTGCGTTATTTGGATCGGTTTGATCGTTTGGGCGGTTGTCGCGGGTATTCATTCGACGCAGCGAACGTTTCGCGCAGCCGCGATGATTTCGCCGCATGAAGCGGCGATCCGGTTCGTTATGGCGAACGAGCCGCGCATGGAGGCGGTCTATTTCGCGGTCGCGCCGGAAGACGACGCGGCGGTCTGGTATTACGCCGATCGCTGGGGACTCGAAAAACGTCTTTTCGATCGGAACCGCCCGTATCGGACGGTGTACGTTTACGTGAACGCGGAAAACGCCGGGTACGAGGAGCCGCGGACGGTCGCGGAAGTCGTCGAACGTTACGGCCCGGGCGCGGCGTTTTTAGAATCGGATAGCGCTGAAACAGTACTGACGCCGATTCCGGGCGCGGCGCTCGTCCGTTTCAGCGCGCGGCGGCGCGTCATCGAGGAGACGTTCGGGGTTTTTCCGTGGTAATAGACTGAATTTGTAAGAAAAGACGGCGGTTCTCCTGAACGGAATTCAGGCGAAGCAGGGCGTAAAATGACGGAAGATAAGGCGATATTGCTTGATCATCCGGATAAAATTCACACGACCGAAATGAGCGTCGGCAGAATTAAGCGGAACCTGAACATAGGTACGGATGACGTTGTCGCGTATTGCAAAAATAAAGTTCTGGATAAGAACTGCAAGATATATAAACAAGGTAAAAATTGGTGCTGCGAGGCTGATCGCATAAAATTAACGATCAACGCGTTCCGTTATACGATTATTACGGCGCATGTTATCCCGGAAATTTAGATTTGCCGTCTTGGTCTATCCCGATTGCTGACGAACGGATCTCCATCGTTTGACCGTCTGTCTGTCCCGGTACGCGGCGCGCCGAAATAGGAATAAGAGATCCGGAACGAATTTGATGATCGTAGGATTCGTCTTTTATACTGCCGGCGAATCAATTCTCTTGACAGGTTCACGCTGTCTGTCCGCTCTTTCCCGCAGCGAACTTCGGCGCGCCGGCGCCGCCAAATCCTTTTTTTATTCCGCGATCCGGTTTTTAGGATTTATTCCCGATCCGATTCGGTAAGGAACGGTCACAAGATTCCTTGATAAGCCGCTTGAATCCTGCTGGTTAGGAAATTTTCTCAAGCGGCTCGGGATCGCCAGGAATCAGCAGTTTTATTTTTTCGTTGTCCTCGTCAGGTTTTTCCGCTTCCCGAAAACGGGGCGGTCGCCGCGGTTCTGTCTCGCATCGGCGGACGGTTCCGAGCGGCCACGGCGCGGATAGGGTTTCGATCCGGCGCGATAGGGTTTCCGTTCAGGACGGTCTTCGCGGTCGAAGCGGGAAGGCGTTCGCTCTTCGCCGCGTTCGGCGCGGGTTTCGTTTTCGCTTCTTTCCCGGCGCGGATAGGGCTTCGATCCGGCGCGGAACGGTTTCCGTTCAGGGCGGTCCTCTCGGTCAAAGCGGCCTTCGTCTCGACCGCCGCGCCCGGTTCTCGACCCGCGGTTCGTCAGCGCGACGGAACGGCGCGCGTCCGGCCGGCTGGTGACTTTCGTTTTCGCCGCGCCGCTCGGCGCTTTCCCGGCGACGAGATCCTTGAGCGCTTTGACTTCCTGCGGTTTGAGGTTGACCCATTCGCGCGATTGGAGCTGCCCCAGCAGGAGCGTTCCGATGCGGACGCGGATCAGTTTGACGACCGGCAGTCCGATCGTCCGGCAGATTTCGCGGATTTCGCGTTTACGCCCTTCTTTCATGACGACGCGGACCCATGCGCCTTCGCCTTGCGCCCTGACGAGCGCGACTTTTGCGGGCGCGGTTCGCACGCCGTCTTCGAGAATGACGCCGCGCTGCCAGGCTTCGAGCTGGCGGTTATCGGGGCGCTTCGCAAGCAGGACTTTATATTCTTTTTCTTTTTCAAAACGCGGATGGGTCAGCTTATTCGCGAGATCGCCGTCGTTCGTCAATAAGACGAGCCCTTCCGATTCGAAATCGAGCCGTCCGACGACGAAAAGCGACTCCGAATTCGGGACGAGGTCGTAGACGGTCTGGCGCGCGTCGTTCTCAACGCGGTCGGATAAGACGAAGCGCGGTTTATTGACGGCGATATAGACTTTTTCCGGTTCGCGGTAATTAACGGGGATGCCGTCGACGCGGATCCGGACCTGGTCGGGATCGACTTTCTGACCGAGTTCGGCTAATTTGCCGTCGACGGTTACGCGCCCGGATTCGATGAACTCTTCACATTCGCGCCTGGAGCCGAAGCCGGCTCGCGATAAGATTTTTTGTAATCTCTCTTCCATCTTCTATACACTTTCAGTTTTTTCTTGCTGATCTGTTCACGAATCCATCGCTCACGGATAGGGTTAATTGTAAGCGGGTTTCGCTTTTTCATTCGGTACAGGGCGATATCTGAGGATAACCGGTGCGGCGACAGATTCTCCGGATTGCAAGCTGACGATTTTATTCCGTCCGCTTAATCTTTCAACACATTAATTTCTTCTTCGATAATTTCTTCAAACGGCGGGAGTTCGTCGATCGAAGCGAGGCCGAAATAGCGCAAAAAGTCGGCGGTCGTCGCGTATAGGAGCGGGCGTCCGGGCGAATCGGCGCGTCCGACTTCTTCGATCAGCCCGCGAGATTCGAGAGAGCGAACGACGGAATCGCTGTTCACGCCGCGAACGGCCTCGATCCCCGGACGCGAGATCGGCTGCTTATATGCGACGATCGTCAGGACTTCGATCGCGGCGCGGGTTAATTTCTGCGCCGCTTCGATGCCCAGGAAGGCTTCTACGGCGGCGGCGGATTCGGGCGCCGTCATGAGTTGGACGCTGTCTTCACGGCGGAGGAGTCGGATTCCGCGGGCGTTTTTCGCGAGCGATTCGGCGTAACGGTCGATCAGCGCGCCGACTTCTTTCAACGGCATCCCGAAAACGATCGCCAGCTGCGCGGCCGGAACCGGATTGGCGGCTGCGAACAAAATCGCCTCCAGATGCGTCTCATTTATATCGGTCATGTTTTGATTTATTTCAGGCATGCTATAATACTTGAGGATTTTCGTAAAAAAAGTTGGAAAATCCGATTTAACCTTAAGGAGAAATTATTTACATGAAAATGTTCAAACTTATTTTACCAGTTTTGCTGCTGGTCGGCTGCGTCGGCGGCGCGTTTTTTGTAAACGGCGTTTCGGCGCAATCGACGACGTCAGCCACCCCGGCGATGGACGTTCTTATCGCGACTGCGGAACAGTTTTACAACTTGCCGAGCGGGCAGCCCTTCTCATACACGTTTCCGGAAGAAACGTTGAATCAGGCGGCGTCCGAAGCGCTCAAGCGTTACGAATCCGAGGCCAAATCGCTGATTCGGACGTATGTAAATATGGATTTATCCGTTTCGGATCCGAAGGTTGATTTCCTTCCGGTTAAAGAAGGCGAGAGCAACGTCAAACTTTCGGCGAAGGTCGGCTACGGTTTCGTCAAGCTCACGGTCAAAGCGAACGGAATTTTGAAGCTTGAAAACGGACTGCCGATGATCGAGATCTTGGAACTGGACGTTCCGATCGTCAGCGTTCCGCTCGATCGCGCCAACGCTCAGGTCGCGTCTTACCTGAATTTGTACGGCGTCGATCTGGTAAATCGGAACGTGACGCTGACGAAGATCGAGACGACGGCCGATTCGGTCATTATCGAAGGGCAGCGAAAATAGGCTTTTCGCGCTGATGGCTCGCGCTCAGGAATTCACGCGCATTGCGGCAAAGTTTCGGTCTCTTAAGGCCGGAACTTTGTTGTTGTTTGTCTGGATGGCGCTGAGCTTGAGCGGCTGTTTCCCGGCCGCGCCGGCGGCGCAGGTTCGTATCCGCGTCGAACGCGGCGATCAGGTTTATCAAGGCGAAGTTCTTCAGGGTTCGACGGTCCGGGACGCGCTGCGGGCGTTGGCGGTCGTAACGGAGCCGGAAGATGAGATCGACCCGGGTTTGAACCGCCTGATCCATGAGGATCTGACGATTCATATTACGATCCTTCGCAGCGAAGAAATCATCAGCGATGAAACAATTCCGTTTGTCAGTCAAATTATCCGCAGCGAAACGGTCGCGGAAGGCGAAACGTATCTTCTTCAGCAGGGTAAGAACGGCGTCGAGCGCGTGACGCGTCAGCGCGTCAGCGCGGACGGCGTTTTTCGCTCGGAGTCGGTCGTGAACCGGGCCGTTTTAGAGGCGGCGAAACCGGAGATCCTGATGGTCGGGGTTCAGGCGGATTTAGCGCCGATTCGAATTCCGGGAAAACTCCTTTATCTTTCAAACGGGAATATCTGGATGATGACGGATACGACGGGAACGCGCCGGCCGCTTTATACCGGCGGCGACGCCGACGGGCGCGTCCTCGACCTTTCCGAAAACGGACGGCGGCTCCTTTTCAGCCGGCAGGAACGCAGCGAAGATCTGAATTCGCTGTGGATGATGGACGTCGAAAACTGGACGGAGGATCCGATTTCGCTGCGGATTTCGAACGTCGTCCGCTTTGCGCAGTGGCTCCCGGGAGAGACGCTGCGCGTGATCTATTCGACCGTGACGCCGGCGGAAGACGCTCCCGGCTGGCGCGCGAATAACGACCTGCGCGTTCGAACGGTCAGCGATACCGGGATGCTGATGGGCGAAGAAACGATTCATGAAGCGGCGGAAGCGCGCGGGACCGGAGCCGGTTCGGCGGATTGGTGGGGGACGGATTACGAGCTTTCCGCGGACGGACGTTCGCTGATCGCGGTTCATGGCGATCGGATCGATTGGATCGACCGGCTTAGCGGAGAGACGACGACGCTGATTCGGATTCAACCGTACGGGAAGGCGCGTTCCGACTGGGCATGGCTTCCGGGGATTAGCCGTTCGGCGGACGGAAATACGCTGATCTTCGCTTATCAGGGCGATATCAGCGGCGCGCGCCAGTCGTTCGACCCGAGCGATTTTAATCTCGGGACGTACGATTTCCAAAGCGGCTCGGCGCAGCCGCTGCTGACGAAAACCGGGTTGTTCAGCGAGCCGTCGCTGTCGCCGCTTTTTTCCGACGGAACGGTTTCGCTCGCGTATTTGACGGCGGTTAATCCGCTCCAATCGGAGACGAGCCGTTATCGAATCGCCGTCGCCGATCAGAACGGCGCAAACGCGCGCGTCGTCTATCCGTCCGAAGGCGCGGTCGGGATCGAGCCTCAAAGCGTCGTCTGGGGGCCGGCGGACAACCGGAGCGAGAGTTGGCTGGCTTTTCTTCAGGACGGTAATATTTGGCTTATCAATCCGTTTACCGGGATTTATAATCAGATTACAATCGACCAGTCGGTCGAAAAAATACTTTGGGAGTAGCGTCCGGTTTCGGGCGTCGGAGGATAAACATGCGAATTTTGGTTACGGGCGCCGCGGGGTTCTTAGGGTCGCATTTATGCGATCGTTTGCTTCAGGACGGGCATGAAGTTGTCGGGATGGATAATTTTATTACCGGAAATCCGGCGAACTTAGCTCATCTCGCGTCCGATGGGAAATTCTCGTTTATTCGCCATGACGTTTCGAATTATATTTTTGTTCCGGGAAAACTCGACGCGGTGATGCACCTGGCGTCGCCCGCCAGTCCGAATCCGCTGTCGCCGTTCGGTTATACGAACCTGCCGATTCAGACGATGAAAGTCGGATCGATCGGGACGCACAACGCGCTCGGCGTCGCCAAGGCGAACGGCGCGCGTTTTTTCATGGCGTCGACTTCGGAAATTTACGGGAAGCCGAGCGTCCATCCGCAGCCGGAAGACTATAACGGCAACGTCAACCCGGTCGGGATTCGTTCGGTTTACGACGAA
>JASBYO010000095.1 GCA_029983925.1 Flexilinea sp. | reverse complement strand
CGCGCCGCGTAAATTTTCGACAGCAGAGGTGAGGACTGATTTTATGAAAACGACGCTGATCATTCAAGCGCGAATGGGTTCGAGCCGGCTCCCGGGAAAAGTCCTGAAAGAATTCGCCGGCCGGCCGATGCTGGATTGGGTCGTCCGCCGCGGTTCAAGGGCGAAACTGATCGACGACGTTCTGATCGCGACGACGGAAGATGAAAGCGATCGGCCGATTGCGGATTGGGCGAACGCGAACGGGATTAACGTATTCCGGGGTTCGGTTTATGATGTCCTCGACCGTTTCTATCATGCGGCGACGGCGAACGGGGCCGACCGGATCGTGCGCGTGACCGGCGATTGTCCGTTGATCGATCCCGGACTGATCGACGATTTGATCCGATTTTATGATGCGGAAGGCGCGGATTTCGCCGCTAACCGGCTGCCGCCGCCCTGGCGCCGGACGTACCCGATCGGATTGGATGAAGAAATGACGACGACGGCGTGGCTGACGCGCGCGTATCATGAGGCGAAAGAACTGTATGAGCGGGAGCATGTAATGCCCTGGTTCTACAATACGCCGGGCCGCTGCGTCGTTCGTATTATGGACCATGATCCGGATTGCGGCGCGCACCGCTGGACGGTCGATACGCCGGAGGATTACGCGATGATGACGGAGCTTTTCGGCCGGATTCCCGACCCGCTGACGGTTCGTTGGCTCGATGTTTTAAAAATCGTTGAAGAATGTCCGGAAATCGAACGTCTCAACGAAAATACCCATGCGAAGAAAGTCGATATAATCGACGAACGCAGTCAGGCGGGACGATTTTGAGCGACCTTACCATTTTTATTTCGCCGAAAGGTTTTGAGCGCGAGCATATTATTACGATCCAGACCAACGCGATCCGATCGTGGAAAGCGCTGAATCGCGGCGTCGATATTGTCCTGATCGGCGACGATCCCGGCGTGGCGGAAGCGGCGAAGTCTTTAGGCGTACGCTTCGTCGGAGACGTCCGCCGGAACGAATCGGGGACGCCGCTCCTCAGCGATATTTTCGAGATCGCGCGCCGGACGTCGGATGCGCCGCTTTTAGCGTACGTTAACGCGGATATTATCCTCTTTCCGGAATTCGTCGATATCGCGAAACGGATCGCGGTTTCTGAGGAGAAATTTCTCCTCGTCGGACAGCGCTGGGACTTAGATCAACGCGCGTTAATCGACTATTCCGATGGTTGGGAGGCGCGGCTTAAGGAAGATATCCGGACGCGCGCGCGCCGCCATCCGATCGGCGGCAGCGATTATTTTATCTTTCCGCGCGATTGTTTCAGGTCGATTCCCGATTTCGCGATCGGCCGGTCGGGCTGGGATAACTGGATGTTCTACGAGGCGCGCCGTCAGGGTTGGAAATTGATCGACTGTTCCGAGGCGATCGATATCATTCATCAGGATCACGATTACGCTCATCTTCCCGGCGGTCAGGCTCATTACCGATTGCCGGAGTCGGCGAAGAACGTTGAACTCGGCGGCGGGAAACGCACGATTTTTAACCTGTCGGACTGCGATTTTGCGCTGACGAAAGATTTGGAATTGAAACGCCGTCCGTTCAGTTTTAATCGCGCGCTGCGCGAGATCGAAATTTTTCCGTTGATCCGGATGAATTCGAAGTTCCTCGGGAACGTTTTTTTTGCGCTTTTCCATCCTCGAAAAGCGTACCGCGAACTGCGCGCAAAGTTCGGAAAAAAAGGTAAAAGGTAGAGGTTATCAGGCTTATGCGATTCGGTCAAAATCCGGCGAAATTCGTCAAATCCGTCGCGCAGCCGGCGCGGGTCACGGTCGCCGTCTTGAATTACATTCCGTTTATCAGCGGCTATTACGAAAAGCTTCCGGACGTATTGGACGTCTGCCTGCGATCGATTCGCACGGGGGCTGAAGGCGTCGATTTCGATCTGATGGTCTTCGATAACGGGAGCTGCGCCGAGATCGTTTCGTACCTGACGGAGGAACGGAACGCGGGGCGTATTCAATACCTGATCCTGTCGGAGAAGAATCTCGGCAAAGGCGGCGCCTGGAACGTTATTTTCAACGCCGCGCCGGGAGAGATTATTGCGTATACCGATAACGACGCGCTTTTTTCGCCCGGTTGGCTCTCAAAATCGCTCGAACTGTTGGAAGGATTCCCGAACGTCGGGATGGTTACGGCGCGTCCGTTTCGAACCAATCCCGATTTTTACGATCGGACGCTGGACTGGGCGCGGGAAACGGACGGCGTTACGCTTGAATCGGGCGATTTTATTCCGTTCGCGACCTTTCGGGAATTCGACATCAGTCTCGGCCAGTCGGAAGAAGAAATCCGCGTTCACTACGAAAATTCGACCGATCAGAAAATCTCATTCGGCGGATTAAGCGCGTTAGCCGGGGCGTCTCATTGGCAATTTACGGCGTATAAGAAAACGCTGACCCGGTTCCTGCCGTTTGAGATGTCGCGTCCGATGGGTCAGGTGAAGCAGTTGGATCAGCGTGTGAATCAGGCGGGGCTGCTGCGCTTAATGCCGACCGAGCCGTACGCGATGAACCTGAGCAACACGCTCGAAATCCGTACAGCCGCGGGACCGGTTTCGTCAGGAACCCGAAAACGGAGCCTGAAAGATTTCGTGCCGGTCCGAAAAACGCTTCTGGCGCTGTATAACCGAATTTTTAAATTGTATTACGGGCAGGATTAAGCGCAAGCGCGCTGATCCGGGAAAGGTATTTGAACGATGCAGACATCAGACGCCCGACCGCAACCGGCGAATGAACCCAAGACGATCTTTATCTGCGCCGATCACGGCTTGGCGATCGTCTATTTCTTACAAACCGACGTCGTACGGACGATTTTACAGCGCGGATTCCGCGTCGTCGTCTTAACCGACGACGGCGTCACCGAAAAAATACGCGAAAAATTCGGGTCGGATAATTTGCTGTTCGAAGGATTACGGCTCGATCGCGCTAAAGCGTATAGCCGTCAAGTCGATCATCGCGTTCAGTATTGGAACCATTTTATCCGTTGGATGGGCGGTTCGGACCGCGTCAATACAAACGCGATCGACAGTCACATGCGCCAGATGGCGTTC
Organism: Flexilinea sp.; assembly: GCA_029983925.1. Lineage (GTDB taxonomy): Bacteria > Chloroflexota > Anaerolineae > Anaerolineales > Anaerolineaceae > Flexilinea. The sequence continues at coordinate 6,387 of JASBYO010000095.1, read as the reverse complement.
GAGACGTCGCGCGGCGGGAAGTTGATCCTTCCGTTCGTCCGCGCCAAGGTGGCGCTGATGCGGAAATGGGCGTGGCTGCGGAAACGTCATGTCCGGGCGCAGATGAAACATGCGCCGGAGCTGTACGCCGATTTATTCGAGAAATACCGTCCGGTTCTGGTCATCGCCGGGACGGCGGGCTGGCGGTTGGATCGTTATCTGCTGCGCGAGGCGGCGCGGCGCGGCGTTGAAACGGCTTATGCGGTGATCGGATGGGACAATCCTTCGTCGTATCGCCTGCCCGGCGCGCCGGTTCAGTGGGCGAACGCCTGGTCGGAGATTCAGAAGACGGAGCTGACGGATGGGGCGGATTGGCTCCCCGAACGCGTCAACGTCGGCGGGATCCCGACGTATGACGGTTATTTTCGGAAAGAGTGGCTGATGGATCGCGAAACGTATTTCAGGCTCCATGGTCTGGATCCGAACCGCAAATTGATTTCTTTCGCCTGCTCCTTCGTCAGTTTTTCGCCGAATTATCAGGATATCGAAGCGTTGGTAAAGCTCGTCGGCGACGGATCGCTGGTCGAACCGGCTCAGCTCCTGATTCGGCTGCATCCGAATCATTTCATTCCCGGATCTCTCTACGAGCAGGAAGCGCGGCGGATTCGCGGGCTGATCGCCGATAATCCGCTCGTTCATCTGGTCGAACCGGTCGCGTTGGGAGGCGATTTAGGCTTCTATTCCGGCGAAGATATGCCTGAGAAGGCGTCGATGATGGCCTGGTCGGATGTGTTCTGTACCGTTTACTCAACAATGATCGTCGAGACCGCGATTCATCGCCGTCCGATTATTGCGGTTTGTATCGACGCGCCGCAGGGATGGAATACGCCGGGTAAATTCGATCTGAAGCTTTCGGAGATCGGCGAATGGCCGACCCATGAACGGTTCCGCGCCGCTAAGGCCGGTCGGGTCGCGACGAACGAATCCGAATTGCGGGACGCGCTGAATTTGTATCTGTCGGATCCGGAAGCGGACGCCGCGGAACGGGACGCTTTCGTTAAGGCGGAGTGTACCTTTACCGACGGTACGTCGGGTTGGCATGTCGGAACGTATTTCGCCGACCGCGCGGAGGCAGCGGCGGTTCATTCGCGCCCGCTGTATCCGTTTGATCCGATCGATCGCTGACGGAACGATATGCGCGTCTCTGATTCCGTTAAGCGTTCGGAGCTGCTGGTTGGGATAGAGGGCTTGACGGCGATCATCGCGCTGTTTGCGTTGAGCGGATGGCGGCTGACGGGAACGCGTCTGGCGGTTGCCGGCGCAATCCTGATCCTGACGATCGGGGCGCTTTTCTTGATTCGAATGATTCGGAACTTGGACGCGGCGTGGCAGCTGCGGCTGATCTTTTTCGCCGGCGTTTCGCTGGCCGCGGCGGTTTTTCCTTTTTTTTATTACGATAATCCCGAAATTGACCGTGTCGCGCCGTATTTTCGCCAGGCTGTCCCGCTGACGTTTCTACTCGCCTTGTTCGGACTTCAGATCGCTTGCCTTTCGGGGAAATCGGAACGAGCGGGGAATCCGATCCCGTTTCGGATCCGTACCCGATTTGTTTGGGCGCGCGCGTTGATCGTTCTGTCGGTTCTGATCGTCATGTGCGCATACTTGCCGATCCGGCGCAATTATTATCCGTCGAATGATTCCTCGATTTTTTCGTATATCGGTTCGGTGATCCGTTCCGGCGGGCTGCCGTATGTCGACGCCTGGGACCATAAGCCGCCGCTGATTTTTTATCTGAACGCGATCGGTCTTTCAATCGCGGACGGTCATTTGATCGGAATCTGGCTGCTGGAGGTCGTTTTTTTGACGGCTTCGTTATTTCTGCTGTTTCGGCTGCTGAATACGGTCGTATCGGTGCGGATCGCGCTTCCGGTCGTCTTTTTCGGTATGATTCATCTGGCGCGGCTTCTCGATTTCGGGAATTATACGGAAGAATTCGCGCTTCTCTTTCAAATCGGCGCGGTTGCGCTGCTGATCTTTTCCGCCCGCCGCGACCGGTTCCGCGAATGGTACCTGTCCGGTTTGCTGATGGGCTTGGCGTTTTCCCTGAAACAGCCGCTGATCGGCGCCTGGTTCGGGATCGGCGTTTGCGTCGCCGCGGAAGCGTTGACGGATTCGGCAGAATCGGTTGGCAACCGCTTCATGAGGGTTTTGAAAATCGGGCTGAGCCTGACCGCGGGATTCGCGACGGTGAATTTGGTTTGGGCCGTTTATTTCGCGCGGCGCGGCGCGTTCGGCGAATACGTCTTCGGCGCTTTTACTTATAATTTTTTCTACGCGGCGTATAACGGGATGTCCCGTTGGGCGACGTATTGGACGACGGTCAATTTTCTTCCGACGCTGTCGCCGTTTTTGGCGTTGGGATTGGTCGGTTGGTTCGCGGCGGTGATCCGTCTGATCCGCGCGTTTCATGCCGGACGCGGCGCGGCGTTTATCCGGGATAAGAAATTGATCGTTTGGGCGGCGGCTGCGCTTCCGTTCGAGATTTTTCTGGCGGGGCTGTCGGGTATGAATTATCAGCACTATTTCATGCCGATGGCGCCGGCTTATCTGGTTCTGATCGGCGCGTTGACTGAACGGACGGCGAACCGGTTCCAGGCGCGGACGAACGTCTCGCCGCGAAAGGTATTGATCGGGATGCTAGGGCTGCTTGCGTTGGGGTCAGCGCCGATGATCCCGGTTCTGAAAGCGAACTATGCGCCGCGGAATCCGTCGGCGCTGACGAAGACGGCCGATTTTCTGCGTGAGAATTCGGCGCCGGACGAGAAAGCGTATCTTTGGGCGGCGAATAACGCCCCGCTCGTCCTCAGCCGTCGATTCAGCCCGACCGAGTTTTTCTTTACAAAGTGGCTTTATATGATGCGCTCCGGTGCGATTCAGGATGCGATCTGGGCTGAGATGCTGCGCGATTTTGAGAACGATCCGCCGAAGTTCGTGATCATGGTCCCGGAGATTCGCGCCGCGCCGCGCGTGCCTTATAATGAAGATGGCTTTTGCACGCCGAATTTGACGACGGTTCCCGGCGAGCGGCGGATATTCGCTTATTTTTGTGAAAATTATCGGTACCGCGAGACGATTAATCCGGGAATGAACGACGCTTACGGCGTATTCGAATATTTTGAGAACTCGTCCAAGGAGGAATTGAACGATGATTGATGCCCATTTTCCAAAACTGACCGGCGTTTACCGCGCGTCGGACGCGCGCTATGATTCGATGACGTACCGCCGTTGCGGACGGAGCGGGATCCAGCTTCCGCTGCTGTCGATCGGTCTTTGGCAGAATTTTGACGGAACGAAGAGTTTTGAAAACGCGCGCGCGATGCTGCGCTTCGCGTTTGACAACGGGATTACCCATTTTGATTTGGCGAACAATTACGGTCCGCCGTACGGATCGGCGGAAGCGATCTTCGGACGGATTTTTGAGACGGATTTCAAACCGTATCGGGACGAGCTGTTTTTATCGTCGAAAGCCGGATACGACATGTGGCCGGGACCTTACGGCGATCACGGTTCGCGGAAGTATTTGATTTCCAGCTGCAACCAGAGTTTAAAGCGTATGAACGTTGATTACGTTGACGTCTTTTATCATCATCGTCCCGATCCGGAAACGCCGTTGGAAGAAACGATGGGCGCTTTGGACGCGATTGTCCGACAGGGAAAAGCGTTATACGCCGGTATCTCGAATTATCCGGCGGAGCTGACGGCGAAGGCGGTTAAGATTTTACGCGAACTGGGGACGCCGCTGCTGATTCATCAGCCGTCGTATTCGATCCTGAATCGCTGGACGGAGGACGACGGTTTGTACGACGTAACGGCGCGGGAAGGCGTCGGCGTGATCGTATTTTCGCCGCTGCATCGCGGCATGTTGTCCGGGCGTTATCTGCAGGGTATCGCGAAGGGTTCGCGGGCGGATTGGGACCGTGTTTTCGTCAAGCCGGACTGGATCAACGCGGAGAATATATCGTATATGCGCGCGCTGGATGAAATCGCACGGGAGCGCGGTCAGACATCAGCGCAGATGGCGTTAGCTTGGGTTCTGCGCGATCCCCGCGTGACGAGCGCGCTTTTCGGCGCGTCGAGCGTCGATCAGATTCGCGACAATTTGGGCGCGCTGAAGAATCTTGAATTCAGCGCCGATGAGTTGGCGGCGATCGACGCGGTCGCGCTGCCGTTCGCGCGGGCGATCGGCGTATAACGGCTGAATTTCAGCGCGATCATGCAATCAGAATTCGCGGATGTCCGCTTCATGGGCATCCGCGAGCGCGAATAAGCGCGTTTGGTCCATGACCGCGGTCAGGCATCCCAGCGCGGTGACGGCGTTCCCGCCGATAATGTTCGCGTAGGTAATCGCGCGGTGCGGCGAGACGCCGGTCAGGGTTCCGTAGATCAGCCCTGCGAGGAACGCGTCGCCCGCTCCGGTCGCATCGACCGTCGGTCCCTGGTCGATCGGCGGGGCCAGATAAGTTTTCCCGTCCGACCGGAATAGACAGCCGCTTCGGCTAAGCGTTACGATCGGGACGGCAAAGTTGTCGGCGAGGACCGCCATCGCTTCACGAAGATCGTTTTTCCCGGTTATTCGGACGGCTTCTTTTTCGTTCGGCGTAAAGATATCGGCGAGGTCTAAGTAATCGCGATATTTCCGGAACCCGAGGTCGTCTTCCCAGCCGATATCGAAAACGAGGCTTGTCCCTTCGCTCTTGAGCCGCCGATACAGCTCGAGATAACCCGGCTGCATCGCGACAAGCGCCGCGCCTGAAAGAACGGCGTAAGCCCGTTCGAGTTCGCCGTCGTCGGCTTCATGACGATTCCCGCCTTCGAGACCGGTATAGGATATGAACGTCCTGTCGGCGGGGGTGATCATCGCTGCGGAAATATTGACCGGGATCCGGTCTCCCCGGTATAGATTCGCGACCGGATCGACGCCGAAACGTCCGAGTTCGCGTCGGGCGAAATCCGAAAACCAATCGTCGCCGAGGTAGGTCGCAATTCGGACCGGAACGTCAAGACGGCGCAAATGAATCAGCGTCGCGATCGGTCCGCCGCCGAGTTCCATCGCAAAATTTTCAGCGTAACGTTCCTCTCCCTCGTTCGGGAGCGCGGAAACCTTATCGAATAGCAGATCGACGTTGGTTCGGGCGACGGCGGCGGCAAAATCTTTCATGAACGGTCCTTTTCGCGTTTCTCTTCAACGGAAATCCGCGGCGTTAGTTTCCAAGATAACTTTCATATTTCGCCCAAAACGCTTCGACGAGTTTTGCCGACAGGCTGTACGAGGCGATCAGGGGGTGAAGCTGGAGCGCGTCGCGAGCCGTTTTCCGATCGTTCGTCAGGATCGCGTCCGCGGCGCAGCGCTCGTACAATTTTACCCGGCGAATGAGCTCCGTCGCGACAGGATGGAGCGGTTCGGTTAAACGATCCGGGACGATCGCGCCGTCCGCTTCAATCGTACAGCTCAATTCCGCAACGTCGCTTTCAGATAAGAACGGAACCGCGTTCCCGTTTGGAACGGACAGGATCATGCGTCCGGGTTTCCCGGTTCGCCGGATTTTCAAATAACGCAGCGCGACGCCGGCGTAGCCGCCTTCATCCGGGCCGGTCAGATCCAACTGGTAGGCATTGCTGCGTTTCTTCCCGGTTTCCGCCGCCATATAAGCGTTTTCGCGTTGTCCGTAATAGTGTTCGAAAATCGCTAATCTTTCTTCAAGCGACGGCGATTTTCCGGCGGCGCGAAAGGCTCCGTCCATGGCGCGGTTGATCTCCATGATTTGGCGGCCGCGCGTCGTTCCCGCTTTGCGGATATTGGCGACCGCCTGTTCGCGATAATAGTAATAGTAAAGATACTCGTTGAAAAGTTGTCCGTATTCTTTAACGAGTTCCGGCTCGAAGAATTTCATATCGGTTTCCCGATATAATCGCGGATCGGCGACCAGGACCGCGGTTTGATCCGCGCCGTTCAGTTTGATTTCGCTGAACCAGGACAGATGATTCAGTCCGAAGCAGCGCGCTTCGACCGCGTCCGCGGGGACGTTTTTCATTTTTGCGATCTGACTGAAAAGCGACGTCGGCGCGTCGCAGATTCCCAATGCCGCCGCGTATCCGCGATCATGCAGCGCCTGCGTGACCAATCCGGCCGGGTTGGTAAAGTTGAAAATCGGCGCGTCTTTTTCCGCGTACCGTTTCGTCAGCTCACAGTAACGGATCAGCGCCGGAATAGAACGCATCGCGAACGCGAATCCGCACGCGCCGGTCGTCTCCTGAGGCAAAAGATCGAATCTTTCGGCGATTTTTTCATCCTCGACGCGCGTTTCATCTCCGCCGGCGCGAATTGTCGTGATGACCGCGCCGGGGGGG
>JASBYO010000094.1 GCA_029983925.1 Flexilinea sp. | reverse complement strand
GCAAAGCGGCGGTAGAAAAGCTGAACGACCCGGAGGCGCTGAAGACAGCCGCGCTGAACGACAAGAATTCGGATGTGCGTTGGACGGCGATTGAAAAGCTGGGCGATCAGGATGTATTTAAGATTGCCGCGCTGAACGATGAGGATCGGACCGTACGCGCAGCGGCGGTTGAGAAGCTGGACGATACGGAGACACTCAAGACAGCCGCGCTGAACGACAAGGATTGGACCGTACGCATAGCGGCGGTTGAGAAGCTGGACGATGCGGAGACGCTGACGACAGCCGCGCTGAACGATAAGGATTGGACCGTACGCGCAGCGGCGGTTGAGAAGCTGGACAATCATACGTTGAAAGCGGCGATCGAAAAGCTGGATGATTCGACGATCATCGGCGCCACCGATTCCGCGATCGCCCATTTCCGCAGCGCGTTTTCTTCCTACGAGAGACATGCCGTCGCAAATTGGCTGAAAAAAATATATCATTGTATTCGCATTGCAAGCGTACGGACAAAAATCAAATCCCTGAACGAGAGAAAACATTCCGATGCCGGCTGCCGCGATCACGACGACTACTACTCCTTCGCTACGAACCATATAGATGAGGGCGGCGACCACACCGATTCTTATGACAGGCATATCGATTTGTCCGGACTTTGAAAAATTGAAGCGACTGGAGGAATACGATGAGAGTTCTGAAACAATTCTTTATCAACCGGTTCGGGCCGGTTTGGCTGAAAGAAAACCGAGATGGCGACAAGCATTTCGAGGAAGAACAGATCAAGGCCGTCAACGCGCTCTCGTTTCCGGAGGAACTCAAACGCGCCGCGCTGGAAGCGCCGGAATGGTATGTGCGCGCAGCGGCGGTTAAGAAGCTGGACGACCCGGAGACGCTGAAAAACCTCGGGCTGAATGATAGATCTCAGCGCGTACGCAGGGCGGCTATTCAGAAAACAGGCGACCCCGAGATCCTGAAAATCGTCGAGCTGACAGATCAGGATCCGAAGGCGATTAAAACCGCTGTCATCCGGCTGAACGATCCGAAATCATTGAAAATCGTCGCATCCTGCGCTCAATCCAAGCTTGCGCGCAGTTTGGCAATCGAGAAGATAGATGATCCGGAAACATTGAAACTCATTGCATTAAGCGACGAAGACATTGAGTTACGCAATGCTGCGCTGGAAAAACTGGACAATTCGGCGATAATCAACATCATCAAGCCCCTGATTGCATATTTCAAACGAGCGCCGTTCGACAATCAACTCGTCATCGCAAAGCGGCTTAAAAGCGTGTATCGCGATATTCAACAGTCCGGCACAAAAAGAAAAACCAAATCCCTGCACGCGCAAAAACATTCGGATCATACTAGCAGTGAACACACTGACATGCAGTCCGGGGGAAGCTGCGCGGAAAGCCCGGAAGTTCATTTGGATACGTACAAACACACAGATACTTATGACAGGCATATCGATTTGTCCGGACTTTGAAAAATTGAAGCGACTGGAGGAATACGATGAGAGTTCTGAAACAATTCTTTATCAACCGGTTCGGGCCGGTCTGGCTTAAGGAAAACCGGGAAGCGGATCCGAAACTCAAGAAAGAACAGCTTACCGCGATCCGAGCCCGTATATCCGGGAAATCAGTCATAGACGCCGCGTTGAATGCACCCGAATCGTACGTTCGTAAAGCGGCGGTTCGGAGACTGAAAGATCCTGAAACGCTGATGCGGATCGCGCTGAACGATTCGGATGAGGACGTGAGCTATTCGGCTGTTCAAAGACTTTCAGATGAAGAGAGATTGAAGTCCGTCGCGCTGAAAGCGAAGAATTGGAAGATACGAGGCGAAGCCGTACGGAAAATATCCGATCCGGAGACGCTCAAATTTATCGCGTTGAACGATAAAGACAGCGGCGTGCGGAAAGCCGCGATTGAAAGAATAACCGATCCGGAAGAGCTTGAGCATGCTGCGCTCAACGATCCGGATGAAATCGTGCGTCTGTCGGCGGTTGAGAAACTGACCAACCAGGAAACGCTGAAAATCGTCGCAATGAATGATCCGGATTGGATGGTTCGCGGATACGCGGTCGGGAAACTGACCAACCAGGAAACGCTGAAAATCGTCGCAATGAACGATCCGGATTGGATGGTTCGCGGACACGCGATTGATAATCTGGTCGATCCGGAAACGCTCAAATTTGTCGCGTTGAATAATAAAGACAGCGGCGTGCGGTGGACTGCCGCAAAAAAGCTGACCGATCCGGAGACGCTCAAATTTATCGCGTTGAACGATAAAGACAGCGGCGTGCGGTGGACTGCCGCAGAAAAGCTGACCGATCCGGAGACGCTCAAATTTGTCGCGTTGAACGATAAAGACAGCGGCGTACGGAGGACTGCCGCAGAAAAGCTGACCGATCCGGAGACGCTTAAATTTATCGCGTTGAACGATAAAGATCATACCGTACGCAAAGCGGCGGTTGAGAAGCTGGACGATGCGGAGACGCTGAGGACCGCCGCGCTGAACGATGAGGATCGGACCGTACGCAAAGCGGCGGTTGAGAAGCTGGACGACCCGAAGACGCTGAAAATCGCTGCGTTAAGCGATGATAATTATTCGGTGCGTCAGGTTGCACTTGAGAACCTCGACGATCAGGAAGTCATCAGGATCGCCGCGCTGAAGGATGTAGATTCGAACGTTCGAAAAGTTGCGGTTGAGAAACTGACCGATCAAGGCGCTCTCAATCTTGTCGCGCTGAACGATTTCTACGAAAATATCCGCTTTGAAGCGGTCGAGAAAATTTCCGATCCTGAAACGCTCTTTCAGGTCGCGGTCAAAGACAAAGAAGTTTGGATACGCTTGTTCGCGGCTGAAAAATTATACGAAATAGACCCGATCCGCGCCGCCGAACCGTTGGCGCGATTGCTGAATCCTCGCCTGATTGGAAACAAAAGCATCGATTACAACCAGGCAGTAAGCATCGCGGACAAAATCCGCAAAATCTATTTTTCGCAAACCGACCGGGAAACGCGCCTTCTGATCAAGACGCACGCCCGTCACGGAACTTTCACTTTTCACAAGCGCTTCGGCGGGTTGCCGGGGTTTGAGCATGTCGACTACATTGAAACGAAATCCTTCCATTTCGACCTGCCGCCGCTCAGCGCGGACAGAGAATCGGACGAATGTTCCTGAATGGCGGAGATACCGCGAAGCAATATGAATCGACGGTCTTTGTGAAAATTCGCACGATTTGTCATACCTTTGGATTTGATTGTGAAATTTTGAACATATCGTGATATATTTATTTCGTAACGAATGGAGGCAATCATGGCAGAATCAAAAACAGAATCAAAGAAGCAAAAAGCTGAAAACGAATCCGTCAATGTACAGGCGATGATCGATCAGCTCGTCGCGAACGCGGAAATCGCGCTGCAGGCTTATATGTCGATGAGTCAAGAACAAGTCGACGAGATGGTACATGCGATGACGCTTGCCGGACTTGAACAGCATTTCCCGTTGGCGAAGATGGCCTTCGAAGAAACGGGACGCGGCGTTGTCGAGGATAAGGATATCAAGAATATTTTTGCGACCGAATACATCTGGCACAGTATTAAGAGCCAAAAAACGGTCGGCGTTGTCGACGAAAACGAAAACGAAGGCTATGTCGAAGTCGCCGAACCGGTCGGGATCGTCGCCGGGGTTACACCCGTAACGAACCCCACCTCCACGACGATGTTCAAGAGCTTAATCTGCGCTAAGTCGCGCAACCCGATTATTTTCGGTTTCCATCCGTCAGCGCAAAAATGCTCCCTGGCGGCCGCGAAAATCCTGCGCGACGCCGCCGTGAAACATGGCGCCTCCGAATACTGCATCCAGTGGATCGAAATCCCCTCGCTCGAAGCGACGAACGCGCTGATGAATCATCCGGGCGTGTCGCTGATCCTGGCGACCGGCGGAGCCGGAATGGTCCGCGCCGCTTACTCCTGCGGAAAACCGGCGCTCGGCGTGGGTCCCGGCAACGTCCCCTGCTATATCAATAAAAACGTTAATGTCCGTCGCGCCTGTACCGACCTGATGATGTCGAAGACTTTCGATAACGGGATGATTTGCGCTTCGGAACAGGCGGTGATTGTCGACCATGAAATTTCGGCTGAATTCGAGTCCTTCATGGCGGAAAACAGCTGCTATTTCCTGAATCCGGAAGAAACCGAAAAAGTATCCCGCTATGTGATCAATTACGATAAGATGGCGGTTAATCCGATCGTTGTCGGTCAATCGGCGTACGCCATCGCGCGCGACGCCGGCGTCGCCGTTCCGGAAAATACGAAAATATTAATGGCGAAACTTCCCGAACCGTCGCTCGAATATCCGCTTTCGCTCGAAAAACTCTCCCCTGTTCTCGCATATTTCGTCGTTGACAGCACGGAACAAGGCTTCGACTATGCGCAGCGCATGCTGGAGCTCGGCGGGTTGGGTCATTCGGCCGTTATCCATTGCGACGACGAAGAAATTGCCGTCCAATTCGGCAAGCGCATGAAAGTCGGGCGTATTATCGTCAATTCCCCCTCGTCACAGGGCGCGATCGGCGATATCTACAACACCAATACCCCGTCTCTGACGCTGGGCTGCGGCTCGTTCGGTCATAACTCAACGACCGCGAACGTTTCAACCGTCAACCTCATCAACAAAAAGCGCATTGCCAACAGGAGAGTCAACATGCAATGGTTCAAAATTCCGCCGAAACTTTACTTTGAGTACAATGCGATTCAGTATCTTGAAAAAATGCAGAACATTAATCGTGTTTTCATCGTCACCGACCCGATTATCAGCAAGCTGGGTTACGTCGATAAAGCGATTTACTACCTGCGGAAACGCGAAGTTCACGTCGCGCTCGAAATCTTCAACGAAGTCGAGCCCGATCCGTCCGTCGAGACGATCAATCGCGGCGTTGCGGCCATGAATCGTTTTCAACCGGACGTGATCGTCGCGATCGGCGGCGGTTCCGCGATCGACGCCGCCAAGGGCATGTGGCTATTCTATGAAAATCCGGGAACCAGCTTTGACGGGCTTAAATTGAAATTCATGGATATCCGCAAGCGCGCTTTCCGCTTCCCCAACCTCGGGAAAAAGGCGCAGCTCGTCGCCGTTCCGACGACCAGCGGCACCGGTTCCGAAGTAACTTCCTTCTCGGTTATCACGGATAAGCAGAACGGAAATATCAAGTATCCGCTCGCCGATTACGAGCTGACGCCGGACGTCGCGATTATTGATCCTCAGTTCGTCAAAACCATGCCGAAATCGATTACGGCCGATACCGGAATGGACGTTCTGACCCACGCGGTTGAAGCTTACGTATCCGTCCTCGCTTCCGACTATACCGACGGCCTGGCGATGAAAGCGATTCAGCTCGTCATGCAGTATCTCGAGCGTTCGTACAATAACGCGGACGATACGGTCGCGCGCGAAAAGATGCATAACGCGTCCTGTATCGCCGGACTGGCGTTCACCAACGCGTTCCTCGGTATCAACCACTCGCTCGCGCATAAGCTCGGCGGCGAATTCCATATCGCCCACGGCCGCGCCAACGCCATCCTGCTCCCGCACGTTATCCGTTACAACGCGACCAGGCCGACAAAATTCACGATCTTCCCGAAATACGGCGAATTCATCGCCGACCAGCGCTACGCTGAAATTGCGCGCGTCTCCGGGCTTCAGGGAAGTACGACCGAGGAGCTCGTCACGGCGCTGATCGGGAAAGTCCGCGATCTGAACCGGACGCTGGGAATTCCGGAGTCGCTGAAAGAGGCCGGAATCGACGAAACCGAATTCCTGAAAGTGCTTCAGAAGATGTCGGAAAACGCTTTCGAAGATCAGTGTACCGGCGCGAACCCGCGTTACCCGCTGATCAGCGAATTGACCGAGATCTACCGGCGCGCGTATTACGGAGATTTTGTCTAATTCCGCTCAGGAACAACCTTTTCAGCCCGCTGTGAAGACGGCGGGCTGTTTTTTCCCCCGATTTCGCCAACTTCCGGCGAACTTCCTGTATACTAATATTTCGGTTCAACCTGTCGTAAAGATTACTAAAACGCGTTTTGAAAGGCCACCTGACAACTCATGCTGACATTGGACAATATCTATAAAGCCGGGCATCGACTCAAAAAGATCATCCGCCGAACCGATTTAATTCCGGCGCTTTCGCTGAGCGGAGCGAATCAGATTTTTCTCAAACCGGAAAATCTTCAAGTTACCGGTTCATTCAAAATTCGCGGATCATACTATAAAGTATCCTGCCTGAGCGACGCGGAAAAGGCGCGCGGAATTATCGCCAGCTCCGCCGGGAACCATGCGCAAGGCGTCGCGGTCGCCGCCGCGCAGCACGGCGTCAAAGCGCGGATATTTGTCCCCAGCGCCGCGCCGCTCTCCAAGATCGAAGCGACGAAACGCTACGGCGCCGAAGTCTCCCTTGTCGACGGCGTTTACGACGACGCGTATAACGCCGCGATCCGCGCGGTAGAAGAAACGGGCGCGATTTTCATCCATCCGTTTAATGACGTCGACGTCGTCGCCGGTCAGGGAACGATCGGCCTTGAGATCATCGACCAACTGCATGACGTCGACGCTGTCATCGTGCCGATCGGCGGCGGCGGCCTCGCCGCCGGAGTCGCTTTCACGATCAAAAAGCTGAACCCGGACGTCCGCGTCTACGGGGTTCAGGCGGAAGGCGCCGCCGCAATGTTCAATTCAGTTCATGGTCATACCCTTTCCGGAATAGACAAAGTCTCGACGTTCGCCGACGGGATCGCCGTCAAGCAGCCCGGAGAAATCACGTATGAACTATGCGAAAAATATTTGGACGACATCGTTACAATCAACGACGATGAAATCGCTACCGCGATTTTAAAACTGATGGAAGACGAGAAAGTCATCGCCGAAGGCGCGGGCGCGATCAGCGTCGCGGCGCTCCTTTTCAACAAAATTCCCGAAAAAGGAAAGAAAATCGTTCCGATCGTTTCCGGCGGAAATATCGACGTTACGATTCTGTCCAGAGTCATCACGCGCGGCCTGCTGACAACCGGGCGGATTTCCGATCTCTGCCTCGAGCTGATCGATAAGCCGGGCCAACTCAAAGAGGTCGCCGAAATTATCGCCGACCGCGGCGCGAACGTGACGAAAGTTAATCATGAACACGGCGGGGAACATACCGATATCAACGGCTGTTACCTGCGGCTGACGCTTGAAACGCGCAATCATGACCATTTTCATGAAATTCAGGACGCGCTTCGCGGAGCCGGATATACGTTTCATGAATAGGATAGCGTAAAGGAAGATCCAATGAGCGGTTCAGGCATCGTCCGAACCGCCCTTTTTATTTTGCAAGTCCCTCATCGGGGAAAAAAATCGACGGTTCCCACGCACAGCGGCCGGCTTCGTCATATCGGCGCCGTCGATCAGCGCGCTTCGCAACAAAGATAAAAACGTACGCGGGCAAGTTTCAACATCGCGGCGAAGAACTGAGCGTATATTCCGCGTTGCATCTCAACAGTTGCGTTCCTATAAAGAAAAAAGCCCGCCCGAATCTCAGGCAAGGCTGCCATATTCAATTTCAAAAGAAAATAATTTAAGCGCTCGGCTTCCAATATCCTTCGTGCAGCGCCAAAAAATCCGCTTCAAGCTCCAGGATCGGGCCGACAATCTCCATCGGTTTCTGACCGCAGGCAATAACCGCCCGCGACGGCAGGTCCAGCGGCGGATTACGCGGATCGGCACCGGTCACGCGCTTCAATTCGCTCTCGCGGCAGATATACACGGTCCGCCCCAAATTCCCCCAGTACATCGCGCCCGTACACATCGAACAAGCCTCGGCAACGTTATACATCGTCATCTTTGCCAATTCGTCTTTCGAATAAACCTGCGACGCGCGTCGCATCAATTCGGTTTCCGCGTGCGCCGTACAGTTTCCGTTCCCGGTAACTTCCTCGTTCCCCTGTTCCATCAGGATCCGCCCCTGTTCGTCCGCCAACAGACAGCCGAACGGATGATTCCCTTTTTCCTTCGACTCTTTAGCGATTTCGATCGCGCGCCGCAGCAACGCAGCCTCAAACGGCTTCAAGTCGCTTAATTTCGTCTCTTTTACTTCCCATTCGATAACTTTCGTAACTTTCATTCTTTTTTTTACCCCTGTGCTTCCTCGCTTCTTTTTCCGCTCATCGCGACCGCGATTTCGTCGATCGGCGGATTCTGACCGCTGAAAAAGCCGACCGCCTCGCCTTCGAACATAACCGCGATCCGGTCAGAAATTTGTAAAATTTCGGCCAGATCCGTAGAAATCAGCAAGACGCCGCAGCCGCGATCGCGCGCTTCGATGATGCAGTCGTGAATATATTGCGCCGCGCCGATATCCAAGCCGCGAATCGGATGAACCGCGATCAACAGATCCGGATTCCGCTCCAGCTCGCGCGCCAAAATAACTTTCTGCTGATTGCCGCCCGAAAGCTGCCCGGCCGGCTGATCGACCGAAAAACAGCGCACGTCATACTTTTCACGCATTTTCCCGGCATGATCGGCGATCGCTTTCTTATTCAGACATAATCCGCCCAGACAGGTAAATTCCGAAGTCGCCTCGGACTTCAGCAGCAAGTTCTCGCAAATCGACATCGACCCGATCAGCCCCATCTTATTCCGATCTTCCGGGACATGCGAAATATTATGCTCGATAAAATGGACCGGGGCAAACAACCCGATCGTTTCTCCCCCGAAACGGACTTCGCCGGACTCAGGCGCGATGATTCCGGTCACGAGCTTGGCCAGCTCGCTCTGACCGTTCCCGTCAACGCCGGCAACGCCGAGAATTTCCCCATGACGAATTGCCAGCGACAAATTCCGCAAGCCGTTATGCTTTGAGGACGGATTAAAATTGACGTTACAAAGCGACAAAACCGGCGTCTCGCTTTCCGGAATCGTCTTTTTCTCGTAAGCGCAATCGATTAATCGTCTCCCGACCATCATCGTCGCCAGCTCCGTCTCGTCCGCCTCGCCGCGGTTAACCGTCGCGACGACCTCGCCGCGGCGCAATACCATGATCCGGTCGCTGATCTCCATTACCTCGCGCATTTTATGCGAAATGAAGATGACCGCTTTTCCTTCCGCCGTCAGGCGCCGGATAATATTGAATAATCCGACCGTTTCCTCGTCCGTCAGAACCGCCGTCGGCTCATCGAGAATCAGGACCTCGCTGCCGCGCCAAAGCGTCTTGATAATTTCAACGCGCTGCTGGGCGCCGACAGAAATTTCTTTAATCTTCCGATCGAATTCGATCTCGAGCCCGTATCGGTCCGAAAGCGCCTGGATCTCGGCGCGCATTTTCGCTTCGTCGATAACGATCGATTTATCGGCCGTTTCTCCTAAAATAATATTTTGAAAAACTGAGAACGCTTCAACCAACATGAAATGCTGATGAACCATGCCGATACCGAGGCTGACCGCGTCGGGGGGGGGGGGGGGG
>JASBYO010000093.1 GCA_029983925.1 Flexilinea sp. | reverse complement strand
GGATGTAAAAACGTCTGGTCCAAAAGATTCAGGATTTTACGGTTGTCCTGAATCGTAACCGCGAAAACGGTAACGTAAACCGTAACCATGAATTTTAAAATCCATGGATAGTAATAGCCGCGCCGGCGGAGCCGGTAGGAAACGGCGCCGATCGCCATCGCGACTAAAATCGCGAATCCGAAGCAGCCCAAATAAACCGGAAGATAGCCTAACCCGGCGATGAGCTGTCCCTGGTAGCGTTGGCTGATCGCGATCGCCGATCCCGAAAGGAAAAGCAGCGCCCCGCCTAAAACCCCCAGCGTCCGCAGCCCGGACGGCCGCGCCTCGTTCGTCAAACGCGAGAAAACGCGGAAGAGAAGCGCGGCGGCGATCGCCGCCAGGCCGAAATCCTTGACCGTCATCGCCCGGATCAGCGTCAGCGGCGAAAACCGGAAGATACTCTCGATCGAATAAACGCGCCCGAGTATCGACGCTTCGTTCCCGAAGATATGGAAATTCAGCGGAAAAGCCGCCAGCGTCTGGTTCCGATAAGCGTTCAGCATAGCGGGGAAATTCAAGTTGAACGCGACGCCGCTGTAAGCGCTTCCCGTCGCCAGATGAACCCGGACGTAATAAACCGTAACCAACGCGATACCCCAAATCACGGCGTACGGAAGGCTGATCAGCAGCGCGCGTTTAAACCGCCGCGAATCCGCCCAAACCAACAGCGGAACCATCAGCATAAACGGGAAAACAACCTCGTACGTGAACAGTCCGGCGCTGAACAGCAGCAGCGAAACGACCAGATAACGGACCTGTTTCGTACGCGTAAACTTGACCAGCCAGTAAACCGTTCCGAGAATCAGGATCAGAATCAGCTGCATCAAGGCGTAAAACCCGTTCAGCGCGTCCTGATACGGTCGGAACTGGAAACTCAGCAGGACAATCAGCATCACCAACTGCCCCATACGCTTTGAACCGGTAATCATGCGGACGACTTTGGCCGCGATAACCTGATTGGAAAGGATAAAAATCAGGATCAGCGTTTTATAGATCAGCGGATCCTGAATATAAAAGAAGAAGTAATAATAAATCGAAAGGATATTGACGCGGCCAAGCTCCAGATAGCGGCGCATGAACGATAGAATATTCTCCGTCAGCGGGACGCCGTCGATTTTTTCAATCCCGTATATCGTCGCGTTAACCGCGTCGTCCCAGTAGTACCCGCCGCGCAGCATCGGCTCCAACATCAGGAACGTCAATCCCAGAATCATAATTTCCAAACGCCAAACGGTCAGGAACGATCCGCCCCCGCCGTCCGCTTCCCGGATCGGAATCCGAAGCAGGACCGCCCAAACCGGCAGCAGCAGCGCGACGAATCCGAAACGGGAGGAAAACGTTCCGGAAAGGAAGCGCTCGGCGACAACAACGCCGATCAGACCAATCCCCAACGCCCAACGGGAAACGCGCTTACGCGAAATCGGGTAGCCGAGTATCTTTGGCGACGCGCCGGAAAAAGCGTCCGGTTCGCGTTCCCAGAGCCAATCGAAAAGCAGTCCGCACAAAAACAGAACCAGACAAATGATACGCCCGCTTCGAGCCGGTCCGAAGAACTGGTAAATATGACAAAATACCGCTAAGACGCTGATCCAAAACCCTAACTGGTTCAAGGATAAATAGATCGTTCGTAATCGAGATATCGTTTTTTCCTGATTCATGTCGGACCCTCTAACCGGACCGGGGGAACCCTGACGGAGATCCGCCCGATCCTATCTCATTTTTCCCCGCTTACCGAAACGAAGTCAACCCGATCGTATCGAATAAGATCGATTTCGGATCGTCAATTTTATATAACCGTCCGCAGCCGGTCGTTCGCATCAGCCAAGCCTCGCGAATCGGCAGCGTATGCCCCATGCCGTTCCAACCGACATACGAAATAGCGTCAGCGTTCGGGTCGAAACCGCAGACAAAAACGTAAACCGAATTCACAACCGGGTTGGCGAGGCGCGCGCCGGGAGACTGCGCGTCTTCCCATTCAAGAAGTTTTCCGAATTTGACGAAACCGCTTTCGCCGTTTCCCGCATATTCGATGACGTAAGCGTTTGCCGTCTCGTCGCTCAGAAGTTTTTCGGCGTTCCCCGCCGCCAGGTACGTTTTCGCGTCCAGTGCGGTAACCGCGTTTCCGCCGTAAAGCGAATAGAAATCGGAAACGTCTACTTCTCCGTTCCAACCGGTTTCCCAAAGAACCTGCCCTTGATTCGAAATCAGCAGGTCGTTATCCGAAATCGGATCGAGAATCCCCGCCTGAAGCGCCGACTCGGCCGCTTTCCGAGGGAATAAAAACTCCTCGTTAAGAACGCGGACAACCGCGCGGTTGCTCTGCTGGTTCATACAGAACAGGATCGCGAAGACCGAATACACGAGCAGGAACGGCGCCGTCTGGCCGAGGCGCGTCTTCAGCGTCGGATACAGCCAAACAACCGCGATAAAAATCAGCCAGGCGGCGGCGAAATAGCCGAAGAAAACCGGAAGGTAACCGACGCCGGCGCAGATTTCCTCCTGATATTTCGCGCTAAGCGCGATGACGAGCGACGACGCGCCTAACAGCGCGAATCCGAAAATCAGGTGAAACGGCTTAATTTTTTTCGCGTCGATAAACCGGCGCAAATCGGATAACACCACAAACAGGATAATCAAAGCGATAATATCGACCCATTCGATTCCGGCGATAAACGTCGAAAACGTCGTCTTGAATATTTCGCGCGGAAGAACGAGCCGGTTCAGGATCGCGGATTCGGGCGCTGAAAGCCGGTAACTGAACGGGAACGCCGCGCTCATCTGCCCCAGCCATGCGCTGAAAAATTTCATAAGATCCAACGACAGCGCCGTTCCGGAATACGCCGGCGCGCTATCCGCCGCCGCCAACCGGAGCGCGACGGTCAAACCGAGCAGCAGCAGCGCGGCGGCGATATGAACGGCGGACGCCTTCAGCGCGCCCCGAAACGATTTTCGTTCGTGCCACGCCGCAAGGATCAAAACCGCCAACAACGGATAAAACATCTCGTACGTCAGCAATCCGATCATGAACAGCGCCGCGCTCCCGATCAACGCGCCTTTCCGCCCTTCCCGTAAATACGTCAGAAAGAGCGACAACGCCCAACAGAACTCAATCGCAAGCATCTGCATCAGACCGTAGTACGAAACGAGCGGATCATGATAAATCCGCAGCTGGAAGCACAGCGGCAGCGCTAAAAGGATCAGCTTCGTCAACCGAGCCGTACCGTACAGCTTTTTCGCCAAAAGCCAAAACGAAACGCAGCTCAGAACGGTCAGCAGGATCAGAAAAGTTTTATAGACGCGCGCGTCGGTCAGAAAATAGAAAAAGATAAATTGAAACGTCGCGAAAGGATTGATCCGGCCGCGCAAAACGTAAAGCGCGATCTCGTCCCAGGTCCGCGTCAGAATCGACGCGCCCTCCATGCGTAAAACAGGGAGCTGGACCGAGAAGAAAGCGTCGTCCCAATAAAAACCGCTGTCGAGAACCGGGATCAAGCTGATCAGGATAAACGCAAACGTCAGAAAATTCGCGAACCGTTCGCTAAGGCCGATCGCGGCGCTGAATTTTCCGCCCGAAAGCGCGTTTAAGCGCAGTAAAAGTCCCGTAAGCAGCGCGATCAGCGCCAGGAACGAATATCCGCCGATCTGGTTCAGGATCAGGCGATTCGGGAAACGGAAACTCAGCGCCGCAAGAATGACGAAATACGATCCGCCGAGAACCATTAACGCCCAAGACACGGCGTAATTACGCGTAAACCCGTACCAGCGATAATCAAGCGTCATCAGCAAAGCGTAGACCAACGCGATCATGACGCCCTGTCGAAACGGGCCGATCGCGCTGGAAAGCGGAAAAGTCGTTAATGACAGGAGAAGAAGCGCGATTAACGCCGCGCCGAAAAGAACGGCGGCTGCGGTCAATAGGTTCACGGTGCGCTGAGTCAGTTTCTTCGAGTTCATAGTATAAAAATTATATAACAGTTAGCTCGGTTTCGCATCCAGATATGTTGGAAACGCGCGCGTACTTCAATTTTATCTTATGCGCGGCGAACCAGCGAACGAACGCTCTTAAAACCCTTTTTCGCCAAATCGATGCAAACCGTCCGACAGCCGGCGCCCTGCGCAAGCCACAGCGCCGCCGCAAAAAGAACCGTCATCCCGAACCGCAGCAAGAAAGCCGGCGCCGGCGGGAGCGGCGAAAAAACGAGCCGAGTCTGAACGGCGGAAAAGGCGCCGTAAAGCCCGACCGCGATCAGGAAAAAACGAATATCCCAGCCGACGCGGAAAAACCGGTTCGAGACGATCCAGCGCCCGATCATCGCCGCCGCATAGCCGCTCAGTTCCGCCAGAACCGCGCCGTTCATGCCCATGCGCGGGACAAGCGCGGCATTCGCGGTTAAGTTGACCGCGACCGCCAGGCCTAACATGACCGTCACCCAATACGTTTTTCCCGACTTCGCCGTCCCAGGATCAATAACGTATACGCCCATCGTAAACAGCCAGCGCAGCTGAATAACCGCCAACAGCCCGACGCCGACGAGGTACTCCGGCGGAGCGAGGATCAGGAAAATCTCCCGCGCGCCGGTCATCATGATCATCGCGATCAGGAGCGTACCGAACGTAAACAAATTCAAAATCTTCGGCAACGTCAGCCGTAACCGCTCCTCCTCGCGCAGCATCGCATACATCATCGGTTCCCACGCGTTGCAGAACGCCTGCGTCGCCAACGTAATCACGATCGCCGCCTTATTCGCCAATCCGTAATACGCGACCTGAACCTCGCCGGCGGCGGCGTTCAGAACCAGACGGTTGTTCGCCGATAAGGACCAGGCCAAAACCGCGCCGGGAACCAACGGGAACGAATAGACCGCGATCCGCCGGAACCAGCGTACCGAAAACGTCAGTCCCAGATAACGCCGCGAAAAAAACAGCGCCAAAACCGTACCGACGGCGTTCGCCAGGAACTGGGCCTGATAATAACCTGCCGCGCCGAAGCGATAGATCCCAACCAGCAGCACGATCGCGCTCATATAAACGACGGAAACCAGAATCGAAATCAGGATATACGGGACGGCTTTATTTTGAAGCCGGAGCAGCCCCATCGCGTAAATATAAATCGAAACGGGAATCGTCGACAAAAACGCCAACCGGATCAGCCCCGCGTTATCCGCCGAACCGAAAAGACGGATCGAAAGACTCGGCGAAAGCGGGATGGCCGCCGCCGCAATCGTCAATCCGCAAAGGAAAACGAAAATCATCACAGACGAAACGATTTTTCGCCGCTCGCCGCTCGCCTCATCCGCCTCATAAAAAAACCGGTAGAGTCCCGAGATCGTGTTTAATCCGATCAGGAGCGAAAAATAGCCGGTCACGGAAGCGATGACTTCGATCGTTCCGTACGCCTGAGACGTCAGCGATCGAACCATCATCGGCAGCGTAATCAACCCGGCCGCCTGAGATAAAACCCCGCCGATCCCGTAAAGAACGACGTTTCGCGCGATAGAAGAGCTGGAATCTTTTTGGGTCATGCGTGTAATTGTAACTGATCCGAAAAAAGAAAAGGTCCGTAAAAATATTTACGGACCTGAAATTTTCCCGCGCCGCCGGTCAATCCTGTTCTTGTTCGCGCTGGATATGATGAATTCCGTTGCGGACTTGATTCAGAACCAGCTCCATCTCTGTTTCGAGCTGGCGCAGTTTTTCAAGCGTATACTTATCCGCTTCCCGTTTGATCATTTCGGCTTCGGTAACCGCCTGCGAAACAATTTGTTCGGCGCGTTTTCTAGCGTCAAGCGTAACCTCCGACGCGGAAATGAGCTGTTCCTTCTTCTCGTTGGCGCTTTCTAGCGTGCGCGCCTGTTCTTCGGCCGCCTGCGCTAAAATCCGATCGCGCTGCGCGATGATCTGTTTTCCGCGATTAATTTCGTCCGGGATCGAAACGCGCATCTGGTCAATAATATCCAACAAGCGGTCTTCGTCAACAATGACGTTGCGCGTCAAAGGAACCGATTTACCCTGGCTGGCTAAATCCTCGAGTTTATCGATCAGCGTATGAATATCCATTCGTTCACCTCGCGCCTCCCTTCCAATATAAAATTATAGCTGACAGATTCGAAATCAGGAAGCGCGTCTAACCCGGGAATTTCGCATGAAACCGCTCCAAAACGTGCGGAGGAATCATGTTCCGCGGATCGCCGTGATTCATGACAATTTCCTTAACAGTCGAAGACGACAGGAACATAAAACGGTGGTGCGTGATGAGAGAGACCGTCTCGATATCCGGATGAATCTCCTGATTCGCCAACGCCATCTTAAATTCATAGTCGAAATCCGAAAAAACGCGCAGCCCGCGGATCATGACGGACGCGCCGATTTTTTCGGCGAATTGAACCGTCAGCCCGCTGTATCCGACGACCTCAATATTCGGATAATCGCCGACCGCCCGAGAGAACATCTCGATCCGTTCCTCAAGCGAAAAGGTCACGTTCCTTTTATCCGGCGCGGCATAAACGCCGACAACCAGGCGGTCAAATATCTTCGAGGCGCGGACCGCGATATCCAGATGCCCGTAATGAACGGGGTCGAAACTTCCTGGAAACAGAGCCGTAATAATCATGATTAACTGATATCCGTTTGAACCGTTCGCGCGATCCGCTCCGCCTCAGCTTTAAGCGCCTGATGCGCTTCCTGCGCCAGTTCGGGATCCGCCGTAAATATTTTCAACGCCGCCTCGCGCGCGAGCTGAATCAACTCTAAATCAAAAAGCGTCGCCAACTTAAATTCGGTTAAGCCCGATTGACGCGTACCGAGAGCGTCGCCGGGGCCGCGTTTTTCGAGATCCTTCTCCGCCAGCTCAAAACCGTCGTTCGTCTCGGTCATCGCGACGAGGCGGTCGTTTTCGACCGAATCGTCTTTTTCCGGGATCAGGATGCAGTACGACTGCGCGTCGCCGCGGCCGACCCGTCCGCGGAACTGATGAAGCTGCGCCAGACCAAAGCGATCCGCGCCTTCAATAACCATGACCGTCGCGTTCGGAACGTCGACGCCGACCTCGATAACCGATGTCGAAATGAGCAAATCATATTCGTGATTCTTGAACGCGGTGATGATTTCATCTTTTTCGCTGTCTTTCAGCTTGCCATGCAGTAACGCGACGCGCCGCTCCGGGAAGACCTCATCGCGCAGCCGTTCAAACGCTCGGACCGCGGCAACTTCATCGCGATCGGAATTTTCGCCGCTTTCGATAAGCGGATAGATAATATATGCCTGACGGCCTTTTTTAACCTGATCGGCGACGAAAAACCAGGCGCGTTCGCGCGCGACCGGCGGGAAAATCTGCGTCTCGATCGGGATTCGTCCCGGCGGGAGCTGGTCGATAATCGAAACGTCGAGGTCGCCGAAAACGGTCAGCCAGAGCGAACGCGGAATCGGCGTCGCGCTCATGACCGCGACATGCGGGCTGGCGCCTTTCGCACGTAAAGCCGCGCGTTGTTTAACGCCAAAACGATGCTGTTCGTCGATAATCGCCAATTCCAGATTCCGGAACTGAATCGGATCTTCGAGAAGCGCGTGCGTCCCGATAACGAATAAGATTTCGCCGGATTGAAGCCCTTCGGCGATGCGCCGTTTTTCAGCGTCGCTCGTTGAACCGAGAAGGAGCGCCGTCCGCTCGGCGGAAACGTTAAACCCGCCGCCTTCGAAACTGAAAGCTTCGATCAGGTTCAACAGGTTTTTATAATGTTGTTCGGCTAAGATTCCGGTCGGCGCCATCAGGACCGACTGACCGCCCATATTGGAGACGATCAGCGCGCAAAGCAGCGCGACGATCGTTTTGCCGGAACCGACGTCGCCCTGGATCAGGCGGTTCATCGGATGACCCGAATCGATATCGCCGCGCATTTCATTTAATACGCGCCACTGCGCGTCCGTCAGACGGTACGGGAGCCGATCGGTCCAGGAACCGATCTGGTCGTCCGAAATCCGGAAATAATTCGCCGCCGCCTTTTTCCATTCCGTCTTCGCGCGAACCGCGTTGACCTGTCCCAGGAAAACTTCGTCGAACGCCAAACGCCGGCGCGCGGCGCGGAGTTCTTCCTGCGACGAGGGGAAATGGATCTGCGCGATCGCGTCCGGAAGCGATTCGAGCTGCGCGCTTTCGCGGATTTCAGCGGGGAGGAAATCGCCGAGCGCCTCGCGCCAATGGTTGACCGTATTAAACGCCATCCGGCGCAAAAAATTTTGTTTCAGCTGCGAATTGGTCGCATAAATCGGAACAATCCGATTCGTCGTCAGATGTTCCGTGTCGGTCGCTTCCCAATCCGGTCCGTTCATAACCGCACGACCGAGATACTCGTCGACCTTGCCGGAAAAGACGTAAACCGTACCTTCCTTCAGCTGCTGTTCGAGCCACGGCTGATTAAACCAGGTCAGGCGAATCTTACCCGTTCCGTCGCCGACGATCGCCTCCGTGACCTGATACGCGCCGCGCCGCGCCGTTCCGATTTTATAGACGTTGCAGATAATCGTTACGACATCGCCGAATTCGAGCTGGTTCACTTTCTTGAAGATCGAATAATCGTCGTAGCGGCGCGGGAAATAGTAGAGGAAATCGCGGACGGTATGAATCCCCTGCTTCGCCATACTTTTCGAGTTCTGCGGTCCGATCCCGGGAATGACGCTGACCGGTTTTTCGAGAAGCTCCGTGTTGACGCGTAATTCCTCAAAACGGATTTTACGGATCTGGAAACGCGGTTTCTCTTCCTGCGGCGCGCGATAAGTCCGTTCGCCGCGATCGTCGCCGCGCTTCGTCTCCGCGGACCGGCTGCCGTTCCGCTCCTCCCCATTGCGCGGACGCGCTTCGCCCGAATTCGGATTTTGACGCGGCTGAGGCGCTTTTGATCCTTCCGAATCGCGGCGGCGCTGCCCTTCGGGCCGTTTCGCGTATGTTCCGCCTAATTTTTCGATTAACGCCAATCCCGCCGCTTTGCGTTCCGTGAGGTCCATCGCCTCATACGAAGTCAGATACGCTCGAACGGCGTCGTCCTGTTCCGGGCTGATCTCATCTGCGCCCGATTCTTTATTCCAAACCGGCAAAAAGCGGTTCATGCCGCCGACGACCGCGCGGTTATCGCAGCCGCGGTTCAATTCCAGGCTGATAAATTTAAGTAGTTTTTCTTTCGCGGACAACATAATATGCTAATTTTATCGTATTTTTCCCGCCGCTGAAATTTCAATCACACAGACGGGATTTATCGTCATATAAACATGCTATACAAATTTACATTTTATGGTATGGTAGACGGTATAGAAAATATTTATTTTCTAACTGAAAGGAGAAAGAGGTAAATAAAATGAACAAGAATCTTAAACGGAGCCTGATAATTTCAATCATCTTGCTTATCAGCGTCGTTTCCGCAGCGTCCGCCGATAACGCGTCCAAATTAATCGGCACCATCGTATACTACGTCGAAGAGATTCAAAAATACCCGAATTGGATCGACAACGCGCTCTGCGACGGCG
>JASBYO010000092.1 GCA_029983925.1 Flexilinea sp. | reverse complement strand
TGAATCGGATGACGCGATATCCGATTTATCGAATTCAACGTCGATCCCGCTTCCCGCGGCCAATTCCAATCGTTCGTCGTCGCATAACGCCCGAATCGGCGCGAAACGGGCCGGATCGGTCCGATAAACCACCTTTTTAATTCCCCGGACGCCGTTCGGATGAACGAAATCGGCCGGTTTCGGATCTTCGGAAAAATAAGTCATCAGGAACGGAACGTTAAGAGCTTCGGGATACGCGATCCGAAAGCGAAGATCTCTGCCGTGCGTATCGAGCCGACGGCTGGGCATTTCGCAGCACCCGATCCCATACTTTTTCAAAATCGCCTTTTCGCGCGCCAGATCTGTCTCGTAATTTTCGAGCGCCAACTCGCAATACCCCAAACCGCAGCCGTCAATACGCTGCAGCCGGTCGGCCACGGCGCCCTTACCGAAGAAACGCAGCAATTTTTTTACAAAATCCGGCAGCCCCGTTCCGGCTAACAGTTCGAGATAAGGGCCTTCGGAGAAATAGACCAGCGCGTTATAAGGATTTTTCGTTTTCCCATATTCAACGGCAAAACCCTTTTCCCGGTATTCCCGGACCGCTTCATCCAGACGGTCCACTTTCAAAATAACGTGGCTTAATTTCATTTCCAATCGCCTTTTTCATCATATCGGGGACGCTATGTCGGAAAGGCTGCGACCGATCCCAGCCTTTCCGGCGCCGTAATAATAAAAAAGGACGCCCCGATATGCGCCTTTCTTTGATTATTAGTGCCGAAGGAGGGATTTGAACCCTCATGAGAGTACTCTCACTACGCCCTGAACGTAGCGCGTCTGCCAGTTCCGCCACTTCGGCGCGAAAACTTAGATTGATTCGATTTTACTTGTTTCTCGATTTTTGTCAAGAAATTCGCTTTTTTTATCTCGATGCGGCCGTTCAGCCCGAAAAACCGCGACGGGGATGAAGTAACAAAGTAAATGCAACACTGAATTAAAAAAGAGAGAATCAGAGAATTGCGTCTAAAACAGACAACCGGAGAGCAAAAAAGGGATAAGAAGATTGATAATTATAGCCTGTTAAAGTCGTAGAAATGGTACAAGTTTTTAAGCGATTGGCGCGTTAAAAAGCAGGTTTGCAAGTTTTTATTTGTTCGGAATAAGTAAACGTAACTTAAGAAATATAACAAGCGACAATGGATCGGAATTTATAGACTCAAAAGTACAGAAGAACTGGGAATCACGTATTGCTACGCCTGCAGTTATTTCTCCTGTAAGCGCGGAAATAACGAGAACAACAATAAACTGATAAGAAGTCATACCAAGAAAAGCACTGATGCAGGCCGTATGAGTAGCCAAAAGTAAGGAAAATAGAGCAATTTATAAACTCGTAGCCTCGAAAGATATTTAATGGCAGGGCAGCTGATGATATGCACAAGAAATTATTTGCTTAAAGCGGACACCTGCTATTACAATTTATACAAGCTTTGAATGCAGTCAAAATATTTTTCAATACTCAGATAAACAGATTATAATATTATGATTTTTCGCCCCTAAAAATAATGAAAGGAGCAGTTGTTATGAATCTAAAAACATCCGCAATAATCAGTCTCGTTTTTTTCTTTTTTCTGATACTCATGAATTATCTAACCGCAAGCGGAAACATTCCTGGAGTTTCTCCTCAGAAAGAAATCTCAAGTCTTTACCAGACGCCGATTACTCCTGCTGGCTTTGCTTTCTCGATATGGGGAGTAATATATGTTTTATTGTTTATAGCGATTCTTTATTTGATTAAGATTTCTTCCGGAAACGAATCTCAGTCTTTGGCAGCGGCCAAACTAATTCCTCCGCTTTGGGCAATGTTTGCTTTCAATATTATTTGGAATGTGGTCTTTGGTTTAGGTTGGATCGGAATCTCTTTTGTTATGATAGTCGGCTATTGGATTTCCCTTGTTGCTATCGGTTTTATTATCGTTAAAGCGAACGCAAATCTCAATTCCGTTCTTCCGATTGCTTTCGGTCTTCATACCGGTTGGATAAGTATCGCAAGCGTTGTGAATCTATATGCTTTTCTCGTCAAAATCGGATGGGATTGGATGGATCTTCATCAAGAGCTTTGGGTTATTTTTGCGATCGTCTTCGTGCTTCTGATTGTGGGAATTCTTCAAACTCGGTTAAGAAATCCGGTGCTGCCTATTGGTACTGCTTGGGCTTTCTTTGGAATTTATGCTAAGGAAAACTCTGCATTTTCAGAATATCCTTTCATTCCTGTTCTCCTTTTAGCAGGCATTGCGGTACTTATTTTATTGTCCATAGCGACCTTTGTTATGAATCGAAACTCTTTGCTCCCATACTGATAGAGCAAAACCTTGACTTTTTCATTATCGTTAGAATTTTATGAGCATCTTAATTTAACGGGGAAGTGACAAAGCGAATGCAACCTCTCAGAAAGGTATAAAACTGAATGACCGACAGCGCCGGTCAGACGGTAATTCTTTTACGGAGCCGCCAAGGCCGGACGCAACACAATATCGTTAAATTCGACGAAGGCAACATCCAACAGATCAAGAATCTCTTGATCATAGAAAAAGCTAAACGTATCAAAAGTTGGGCGCCCTTCCAGCTTTTGATACGTTACGATCGAATTCCAACGCTGACGCGTTGGAGAATTCAGAACCGTTATCCGTGAGTATAACGGGGGACGAACCGCCTGCAAAAGACTTCTACACCCAAGTCTGCATAGAGTCGTTCAAAAATATCAATGGCGAATTATGAAGCGTTTCGATTGCGGATATATGCCGGGAACAATAATGAATTGCGAAACGCTACCTTAAGTAAAACCCTTCCGCAGCGCACACTTATGTTCCGCCGCACAACCGTTGCAAATATAAGACATCTCCACAAGCAGCTCATATTTTTCATCCTAATAATTTTTGCAATATGAGTTGCAATGCTTACAATAACGGCGGTGTTTCGCAGAACAGGAATATGCATATAGATCATCCGTGCAGACGCACCGCTTATATCATTCATACCGATACTTGCAGCGATTCGCAATTCTATACTGCGCAGATTTATCGCTTCGAATAGAGCGCATTACGATTTCTCTTGAAATGGCGGATTTACTTTTCCCGTACCTTTCTGCGATTGCGCCAAATGATTTGAGGCTTCTTAGCATTTGTTCTATGCTTTCGCGATCTTCCCATATCGGATTCGTCATTTTTGATTCTTTTTTGTAACTAGCTGCCGACATTAGATTCTGACAGATTTTTTTATAAACCTAAATGCTTCCTCTTCTTTGGTCATACCAACCGCAACTTCTGATTTGTCAGAATAAGCGCGCCCCTATTTTCCATAAACTGTTATCTGCACTTTTTCAACTTACAAAACCGCGGCGGGCATACCCTTTTCCGCCCCGCGAAACGACAATAACTTATATTGCGGTATACTTATTTAACTTTAAGCGGCCTTTTGCCCTGCGGTTCGGCGCCGAACGATTCCGATCCGACCGCGGCAGCGAGGATTGCCTTGACGCTCAAAACGAACATTCTCAAATTGGAAGGTACGGTCATGAAATTATCGGTATCCCAATCACAACTTTCACAGGCGCTCAGTATCGTTTCCCGTTCCGTTGATACCAAACGATTGCTCCCAATCCTGACGAACGTACTCCTGACGACGGAAGACGGAAATTTACGCCTCTCTGCGACGAATCTCGAGTTGGGAATCAATCACCGCATCCCGGCGGACATTACTGAGGAAGGTTCCATTACTGTCCCGGCGAAAACGTTGATCGACCTGATTAACACCCTGCCGAACGACGTCGTCCATTTGGAGCTGAACCGCGATACTTCGACTTTGATCGTGCGCTGCTTACAGATTGTCACCGATATCAAAGGGCTCGACGCCGAAGATTTCCCGCCCATGCCGGTTTTCGATCCGGATAACGCGATCGTCTTCAACTTGCCCGACCTGAAAAAGATGATCCAACAGGTCGCCTTCGCCGCCTCAGCCGAAGAAACGCGGCCGATACTTCAGGGGATTTTCCTGACCGTAACCGGCGCCGAAATGACCCTCGTCGCGACCGACGGCTACCGGATCGCGAAACGCAGCGCGAAGCTCGAAACCGCGCTCGAAACGCCGATTTCAGCGATCATCCCGGCGCGCGCGCTGATCGAAGTCAACCGCATTCCGGGAGACAGCAGCAACCTGATCTACATGAACCTCGCCGCCGGAAAGAACCAGGTCGTTTTTCATCAGGAACACGTCGATATCGCCTCGCAGCTTATTTCCGGCGCCTACATCGACTATAAAGCCATCATTCCCAAGAACTTCAAAACCGATACCGTTGTCTCGACCGCCGCGCTCCAAAAAGCCTGCACCCAGGCCATGATCATCGCGCGCGACAGTAAATTCCTGACCCATTTTAATATCCGGCCCGGCGACGGCGACGGCGGAACGATCCAGATCAGCGCCGCTTCCGAAGAAACGGGAACGTACGAGAACCAGCTTCCGGCGAATATCAACGGCGACGAAATTAATATCGCTTTCAACGTCCGCTTTTTGCGCGACGTATTGGACGTAATCAGCTCGTCGCAGGTGATGATCCGAACCAATACCAACGTCTCGCCCAGCTTGATCACGCCGCTGGAAGACGAAGTCGACTTCGAATATGTCTTAATGCCGATGAATCCGAAACGGTAATTCGTCGGCGGACCTTAACAAAAAAACAGAATTCATGCAGCAAATCGCAATCAATCAGCAAAATTTCTTCCGCATGCAAGCGACGCTGGCGGAATATCCGATCCTACAGGATCGGATCATCGAAGCGATGATCAACCAACTCGTCCAGGATCAGGTTTTCAGCCTGTCTGAGATCCAAGTCCTGATCCGCGAGAAAGCGCTCCGTTCTCAGACGCGCGAAGGTTTGAGCAATCCGTTTATTCAAGAAGGACCGGCAGGCTGGGAAAACCGGCTTTCGCGCGTCCGCGCCCATCTCGTCGTCGACCAATACGCCAGCCAATACCCGTTCGAAAAATTTTCCGAGCTGGTTACGACGATCGTAGAGAACCGGCCGGTCGAAAAAGATCCTGATTTCTTCTGGCATAACGTCGAATACGCCCCGCTCGATTCGATCTTTGAAGAAGCCATTCGCCTCGAACGGAAAGCGGCTTCCGGCGATCCCGATACTTTGGCCGCGCTGGACGGCGCGAAGACAACCCTGATCCGCCGCTGCCTCAGCGAACACCCGGAATACATCGAAGTCGCGAAAAAATACCTTAAAATTCAGGACCTTTACGAAGTTATCCAAAAGAAAATCGGTCATGGGCCGATCGGCGGGAAGGCCGCCGGATTCATCCTCGCGCGAACGATCCTTCAGGATAACAAAGACGAAGAGATCCGCTCCGCGGCGACGACGAAAGATTCCTACTTTGTCGGCGCAGACGAATTTCAGACTTTCCTGGCGACGAACAACCTGCTTGACATTTACGATTCGCGCTATCTCCCGGATCAGGAGCGCTGGGACCGTTATCCCGCTATTCGCGCGAAAATTCAAACCGGCCATTTCCCGCCGAATATTTACGACGCGCTCCGGCAGATCATCGACGAAATCGACGGCCGCCCGTTTATCGTCCGATCTTCCGGTCTCCTTGAAGACAGTTACCGCTCTTCGGGAAACGGTATATATGAATCCTTTATCGTTCCGAATCAGGGGACAAAAGAAGAAGGGCTGAACCGACTCATGAACGCGATCCGCGATCTTTACGCTCAGGTTTTCAGTCCGCAGGCGATCCAGGCGCGGGAAAAGAAAAAATTGCTGAATTACCCGGAACGGATGGCGATCATTATTCAAATTATCCGGGGACATCACATCGGCAACTATTATTTCCCGGATATCTCCGGCTTCGCGGTCTCGAAAAGCTCGACGCGCTGGTCTCCGGCCGACGCTTCGAAAGAACTCGATCATGGCTATACGCGCTTCGTCGCCGGATTAGGCGGACACGCGCTTCATCGGCACGGAACGGATTTTTCGATGTTCTTGCCGCTGGACAATCCATCCCTGCCGGAAACCTGGGAAAAACATATCTTTAAAAATATTCAGCAAAAATATATTTCCGCGATTAATTTAAAAACGAACCGCGTCGAGCTGATCGACACATCCGAAATCCCGACGGATAAATATCCCTTCGCGCTTTTCATCGCGCAAAACGAGCAGGACGGGAAACTGACCTCAGTCCGCCGCACGTCCGAATTGGACCGCTTTGTCGTCAATTTTCACGACCTGCTTAAAAAGACTAACTTTACGAAAATCCTGCGCGAGATCATGTCGAGCCTCGACGAGGGATTCGATAGCCCGACCGCGATCGAATTTTCGGTCATCTGCGATTTCGAAAAATCGTCGACGCCGACCTTCCGAATCCAGATCGATAAATGCCGCCCGATCCTTTCCCCGGTCGAAGAACGAATCGCGCCGGTCCAGTTCCGGGAGCCGGTACGGAAATTTATCGAAACCCCTTTCAACGTTATCGACAAAACCGCAAGAGGCATCGGTTATGTCGTCACGATCGATCCCAAAGGCGCGTACAACCGCGACGGACTTCAATATTGGATCCGCACGCTGAATCGGGAAATGGCGAAGGAATCGTTTATCTATTTCAGCACGCGCCGTTTCGGCGTTTACGATAACGGCGCCGGAATCCGCGTCAAGTTCGCCGATATCCAAAACACCGAAGCCATCGTTGAAGTCAGCGACCTCGCGAGCGGAAAAATTAACGATTTCCCCGGCGGGACCCAATTCTACAGCAACATGATCGAATTCGGGATCAGCTACATCCCGGTCTTCTCCGGATTCGAAAACTCGTTTATCGATTGGGATTTTTTCAGCGCCCAACCCGATCTCGTCGACAAGTTTATTCCGCTCCCCGAGGAGTACCGCGGAATGATCCGCGTTCATGCCGTCGACGGGTACCAAGGCTTCAGAACGCTGGCGCTTCATTCGCGCTTTGAAGAAGGGAAAACGACGCTCTATTTCGAGTGAACCGCGACCCGAAGCGGTTTCGTAAAACTCAAAGTCGGAATAAACGACAACGCGCCGCGGCCGTTTTAGCAAGAACCCGAAAACCGGCCGTTCCGGAAAAGAGCGCCTCAGAAGTCGGGAATCTAAAATACTCATGAGCATATTGCCAAAGTATTTCTTTCTGATTTAGAGCGGATGAAGCTGCGGCTTTTGAGGACGACCCGAAAAAGCAGGGGCAGACGATCAAGGAAGAGGGGATTTTCGGCTGAAAATCCCCTCTTCCGCATAATATGATCCCAAAGTACGTCAGCGCATTGAGACCCCCGCTTGTCCTCGCAGGGGGCCTGTCCTCGCAGAGGGCCTGTCCTCGCAGAGGGCTTATTCCCGCAGGGGGCCTGTCCGGCGCCTAAGCGCGTCGGAGCGGATGGGGTCAATCCGTGCGCTGATAAATAAGCGGGCGAATTCAGTCATAATAAAATTCGTTTTGGGTCGCTTTCGTTTTTTTCTTTTGCGGCGGAAAGCTATCGAACAGATCCGTTTTCGCGTCAGGAACCATGCCGGAAATCCGATTAGACATTATAATAAACTGACCAGTCAGTTTATTATATGCAGCCAAGGAGACCGAACATGAAGACCTTCGCGAAATTTCCGAAACCCCGATCGATATCTTTTTTCGCCGCGTGTTTCCTCCTGTTCCTAATCAACCAGTTTTATCTCGTCCTGCAAGTATCGGCAATAATGAAAAGCGCCGGCTCCGTCGTGCTGCTCAGCTCGGTAATGACGGCGATGGCCATACCGAGGATCATCATGCTGCCGATATGCGGTTATCTGATGGATAAAATCGGGGCGGTTAAAATCCTCAGGGTCGGGATATATGCCCTGATTTTTACGTTGCTTTCCTATTTCGTATTCAGCCGGCTGAACCTGATTCATACGAATCATATTTTCCTGTTCGCGATCCTTTTCGGAGGAATCAGCGCGGCGGTCGCCCCAACCCTCTACGCCATGGTCCCGCTGCTGTCGTCAGACGGGAATCTGCAAAGAACAAACTCAATCCTGCAAACCGCGAATCAGGCGGCTTTGCTGTCCGGACCGGCTTTAGCCGGAATCGTTATCAAAACGATCGATGAGCGAACCTATTTATTAATGGCCGCGATGGCGATCGTCTCGTTAGTCCTTTCTTCCGCTATGAACGTTCCCGAAAGCGAAAAACGGGACAACGGCGGGGGACAGAACGTCGGTCAACCCCCTCGGGTATCGTACGCGGCCGTATTCAGAACCCCCGATCTGATCCTGATGCTCCTTTTTTCGGCGGTGCTGAACCTATGTATCATCGGGCCGCAGCAAATCGGCTACCCGATCGTCGCAAAGGAATATTTAACCGGCGGAATCGACCGATACCCGATGCTGCTGTCCGTAAACGGTCTGGGGGCCCTGGGCGGATCGTTTTTCGTCGGAGGATTAAAAAGATATGAAAATACGCTCGCGATCCGGATCCTTTTATGGTGCGCGTTACTATTAGGCTTCGTCTGGGGCGCTTTCGGATCTGCCGCATCCGAGCCCCTCACACTGGGGGCCGCTTTCTGCGCCGGGCTGATTTTCGGAACGATCAACGTATTATTCATGACGGCGCTCCAGCAAATAACTCCCAATACGCTGATCGGAAGCGTCATGGGCATCCAATTTCTCTGTTCCGTCGGGCTCCAACCCGTCTCATATACCCTGACCGGCCTGTTTCTCAACCACATGCCGATAAACGGCTTATACCTGATTTCCGGCGGCAGTATCGTCTTTATTTCCGTTATAATGCTTTTCTATAACCGCCAAAAAAAAGATCGAGATACTGTGGAGAGTTAGCCATGCCGAAAATATCGCAGGAGAAAAAGAAACAACGTCAGACGGTAATTCTCCGAACCGCATTAAATTTATTTTCGCAAAAAGGATATTACCTGACGTCGATCGACGACATAACGAAAGAAGCGGGGATCAGCAAAGGGCTGATCTATACGTATTTTAAAAGTAAGGAAGAAATATTTTTTGAATTAGCTGAAAACTGGCATGAATTCACGAATACGCCTTCGCTCGACGACAGTTTAACCGATGTTGTTCCTCAGGAATTGCCTCTGTCCGAAAAATTGATCCGCGTCTGGGACGAAACCGTCCGCCAATGGACACCGGAAAATTTGGACTTCGCACGGATCAAATTTGAATTTTGGCTGGAATCGTCAAAAAACGAAATCCTGCGCGAAAGAATGAAAGAGAAAGCGAGGCGAAGCCTAACCATCGTCGAAAAAATAATTATCCAATCCAAGCCCGGCGCCGACCCTGAAATCGCCGCAGCCTTTTCAAGATTATGGTGGGCGCAAGTCGACGGGCTGACGGCTTATTTTATCAGCTACGGAAAATTACCGGCGGAAGATGAGATGAATCGAATCCGAAGAATCATCCTGCATTTATGCCAATATTTTGACGATTAAGAATAATATGATCCTGAACTCGTTCCGGTTTAACAATCGTATCCGCGCAATCAAACGCCGATCAACATCCGCAGCTACGGATGCTCAAACGTTTCGAGGAATTAATTCAGCGTCGGCAACGCGGATTTGAGAGAACGTTCGCAGCTCGACACGCGACGAACCGGGCGAAATTTCAGAAACCCGCAAACCCTTTATCCGCCGTAAAGCGAACCGCTCTCGGAAAGACGAAGCACGACCGTCAGGAAATTCAATATCGGGGCCTCCCAAATTCCGCGCTGACCGTCGGCCGTCAGGTAATCGACACGAACGATCGGCAATCCCAAATCAAAACCGCCGGTTCCGGTCCAGGGCTTTTCCGACGGATTAT
>JASBYO010000091.1 GCA_029983925.1 Flexilinea sp. | reverse complement strand
CCCGCCGCAATAAGTAAAGATAGGGCGCTCGGTTCCTGATGGGCGCGAGCCGGTTCCGGGGGCGGTCGGATTTTTTAAATTCCGGCTCAGCCTCCGGCTGTTCCTTGGATTGAAGAAGCGGAATCGCGGTAAAATTACGGCATGAGGCTGAGCATTGAACACGGGTTTCGCCGCCGTTTGCGATCGCCGATACGGTTTTTCTGCTTTTTGGGGTTAACGATCTGGGCAGCGATCCTGTTTGCGGCGCCGGCGCGGGCGCAGCAAACGAATACAATATCGGCATGGGATCTGATCGGCCTGATCAACGGTCAGCGGGGCGGTTACGGTCTGGGAGCGTTGGCGGTCGATCAGGCGTTAATGAACTGCGCGCAAAGTACGGCGCAGACAATGGCTGATTATCGCATGAGCTGGCACATCGGGGACGTTTCCGGACGGGTCGCGCAGTTTGGTTACAACAACGGCGGAAAAACGTACGCGACGGAAAACTTCGCGACCGGTCCGTCGACGCTTGACCAGATCGCTTCGATTTGGGCAGATCCGACGCATCAGATCGCATCGAGCGGCGGAAAATACTGCCATATCGGCGCGGGCGTGGCGGAAGCCAACGGCGTTACGTATTACGTCATTCAAGCTGCTTACCCTGCGACCGGTTCGGGCTGTGGCTATTCCGGTTCTTCCTCCTCCTCCGCCTCCGGATCCGCGGCAGGATCGACGGGAGGGACCGGCGCAGCGCTGCCGGTTTTCGACATGTCGCAGATCATCGCCAGTATCAAAATTGCCGAACCGGACAGCGACGGCATGGTCTATCATGTCGTTCAAAACGGACAAAGTTTATGGAGTATCGCTTCAGCCTACGGCGTGAAAATTGAAGATGTCGCCGCCTGGAACCAGATTAAAGATCCGGCGGCGATCGCGTTGAATCAGAAGCTGCTGATCCCGAACGAAGATATGATCAAGAACCGCGCTTTACCGACGGCTGAAGCGAAAGTTTTGCCGACGATGAGCGCGGACGGAAAATTTCGCCATGAAATTACGTCAGGGGAGACGCTTTGGTCGATTGCGGAACTATGGGAAGCCGATTTCATGGAATTAAAGCGGATTAATGGACTGACTGACGACATGGCGCTGGGGGTTGGCTGGAAATTATTTATTCCGGTAACGCCGACGGCGACGCTCCCGCCGACGCTGACGCCGCTGCCGACGCTGATCCCGACCGCGACGCCGACGCCGCTCCCCGGATCGGGAGAAGATAACCTCGCCGTTACGGTTACCGCGACGCCGGGAGCGGTTGGCCCTGAACGGGTTTCCCATAGGCCGAAAGCCTCGATGCGCACGTTTATGGTTTTGGGGATCGTGTTATCGATCCTGGCGGGCGTCGGGATCATTGTTTATTCCGTCGCCAAGCAGCGCTGATTTTACGCAGGAACGGAGCGGATCATGGCGCGGCGGAAGGGATCGGATCGGAAAACCGGGAACCGAACGCGCGCACGGATCGGTTTCTTCGTTCTTTCGCTGATTTTCTTTCTGAATGCCGCGAGCGGATCGGCCCAAGCGCCGACGCCGACGCTCTCGATCGCTACGCTGACGGTTACGCCGACCGTCCTTCATCTCGTCACGAAAGACGATATGATCCGCTGGGTCAACAACGGTCGGGACAAGCTCGGGAACCGCGGTCTGAAAGCCGATCCTTATCTGATGGCGAGCGCTCAAGATACCGCGCAGATCATGGCGGATCAGAATATGTACGGTCATATCGGAGGCGTTAAAGACCGTATCCCGCTTTACGGGTACAATAACGGGCTGGCGGTTTTCGCTACGGAGAATTTCATGCTCGGGCCGACGACGGTCGAGGCGATGGCGACGGCCTGGGGCGATCCGACGCATCAGATTATTGTTGAAAATTCGCTGTACTGCCATATCGGCGTCGGAATCGCGGAGGCGGCCGACGGGACGGTTTATTACGTCGTTCAAGGCGCATATCCGGCGTTTAAAAACGGCTGCGATTATATGAAACCGCCGCCGGGTTCGACGCCGCTTCCGGGCGTATCGCTGACGCCGAATTCCCTGCCCGGCGCGCCGGTTTCGAGCGTGTCGCAGGTTATCGCGGCGGTGCGGATCGCCACGCCGAACGCTGACGGGAAAACGATTCACGTTGTAAAAAATGGTCAAAGTCTCTGGAGTATCGCCGCCGCGTACGGCGTCCGTTTCGACGATCTGATCAGTTGGAATCATCTGTCCGAATCTTCGAAGCTGGCGCTCGATCAGGAGCTGATTATCCCGGACGCGGAAACGATGGCTCGGGGTTCGCCCCCGACGGCGATTCCGACCTTTTTGGCTACGATGTGCGCTGATGGGAAGTTTCGTCATGTTATTCAGCCGGGCGAAACGCTTTGGGAGATCGCCGATCTTTGGAAAGCGGATCTCGAATCCTTAAAGCGGATCAACGGCCTGAACGACGATATGGCGCTGGGGGTTGGCTGGAAATTATTTATCCCGGTGACGCCGACGGCGACGCAGCTTCCGACGCTGACTTCGACGCTAACGGCAACGCCCGATCGCGAAGCGACGATCGCCGCCATGGTTGAAACGGCTTCGGCGCTGACGCTTACGCCGGCCGGAATTTCGTCGCCGGAGGGTCTCCCGATCCGTTCCGGCCGCCCGATCGGGATCACGCTTCTGCTTGTCGGGTTGGGCGTTTTTTCAGCGGTCGGCGCAGGATTGATCGGCTATGGGCTGAAGCGTCGGCGCTGAGAATTTTCGTCCGGCTTAGATCCATATCTTCGTTCGGAAGCAACGTTCCTGGAAGAAAACCCGATCGGCGATTCCCTGTTCCTTGGAAATCAGGTTTTCCGGCGCGACGACCCGTTATCCTCGGCGTCGGCCGATCTTTGAATGACCGCGATAACTTTGCTGATGAATACGCTGACAGGGATGTCTATTCCCAAGATATACGCGTCCTGATCTTCGCCGTCTCCGGCTGCGACGCACTGAACAAACCCGTAGTTGAGCGGATAAACGATATTCTCATGCTGCGGATGGCGGCTTTCCAACGGCCGGCCGACGGCGACCGTCACGGTTTTCCCGATAATCGACGCGTAGTCCTTTTCCATAAATTTGTCCTGATGAATTCCTCCGCGCGTATCGCCGCGTTGTTCTTGTTGATGATAATTTTGTTTGCATGATCTTATTTTAACGATACCGTTATGGCGACGCGGGACGAGTATGATCGGACGCGGTTTTGCCTTCTGAATTCGGCGTTCGCTCGCCGGATCAAGACGTTTACCGAGGCGCATATCGGGGAATTCCTCCTACGGATCGCTCTTTCCGGTTGACAAAATACCGATAAACCCGCATAATTATGTTGTCTTAAAACCTTTAAGGTGGTCAAGTCTTACAGAGCGGCGCGCGCCGTTTAGAGATTCAATTCCGCAGATCTTCGGATTCGGAGGGTTTTTTATATTCAATCTCTGCATTGACCGGGAGACAAAAATAATAAGGCGGTTTTTTTGGATTCAAAGCAAACGGATCATCACTTAAACGGATATATTGTACGCGTTGCCGGCGTTGTGGTCGACGTTGAGTTTCCGTCTGGCCGGCTCCCGAGTATTCATACGGCTTTAACCGTCGCGCGCGATTCCGGCGAACTCATGACGCTCGAGATCCAGGAACATGTCGGCAAGACGACTGTACGGACGATCGCGATGAGCGGTACGGCTGGGCTGCACCGCGGTATGACGGTCGTCAATACGGCGCGGCCGATCCGGGTCCCGGTCGGTAAGAAGACGCTGGGGCGGATGTTTAACGTATTAGGTGTGCCGATCGACGGGAATCCGGCGGCTGTTTTCGATGAACGGCGTCCGATCCACGCGTCGTCATTACCTATCTCGGATCAGGTCGTTTCGAACGATATCGTCGTAACCGGGATCAAGACGCTTGACCTGCTGACGCCGTATCCCCGCGGCGGGAAGATCGGTCTCTTCGGCGGCGCGGGCGTCGGGAAGACGGTTTTGATGATTGAATTGATGCGCAATACGATTCGGCAGCATAAAGGCATCGTTCTTTTTGCCGGCGTCGGCGAGCGCAGCCGGGAAGGGAACGATCTTTGGCTGGAACTGAACCAACAGGGATTGATGGATTCGACGATTCTGGCGTTCGGCCAGATGAACGAACCGCCGGGAGCGCGTTTGCGCATTCCGTATACGGCGCTGACGATGGCGGAATATTTCCGCGATCAGGAGAATCGCCCGGTATTAGTATTTATTGATAATATTTACCGTTTTATTCAAGCGGGGATGGAAGTTTCCGCTCTGTTGGGACGGCTCCCGAGCGAGATGGGGTATCAGGCGACGCTCGATTCGGAGATGGGCGCGCTTCAGGAGCGGATTACCTCGACGTCGAACGGATCGCTGACGTCGATTCAAGCGGTTTATATTCCGGCCGACGACCTGACCGATCCGGCCGTCGCGTCAACGTTCTCGCATCTCGAAGCGACGACGGTTCTGTCGCGCCGATTGGTCAGCCTGGGGATTTATCCGGCGATTGACCCGCTGCAATCGACCTCCATCTTATTGAACCCGTATATTGTCGGCGAACGTCATTTCCGTATCGCCGAAAACGTTAAAGCGACGTTAGCGCGATATCAGGAACTGCAGGATCTGATCGCGATTTTGGGCGTCGACGAATTGTCGGAAGCTGATCGGAATGTCGTCGCGCGCGCGCGCCGGCTGCAGCGTTTTATGACGCAGCCGTTTTTCTCGGCGGAGAT
Source organism: Flexilinea sp. (assembly GCA_029983925.1). Taxonomy (GTDB): domain Bacteria; phylum Chloroflexota; class Anaerolineae; order Anaerolineales; family Anaerolineaceae; genus Flexilinea. The sequence continues at coordinate 5,190 of JASBYO010000091.1, read as the reverse complement.
CTACTCGGGCCAGCCGGGCCGTATGGTCCCGTTAGCGGAAACGCTGCGCGGATTTGAGGAAATTCTCGAAGGGCGGCATGACGCCTTGCCGGAGCAGGCGTTTTACATGATCGGGACGATTGACGAAGCGGTCGAAAAAGCGGAGCGGCTGACCGCGGCGGCGAAAGTTGGCGAGGACGCCGCGTGAATTCGCGATTGGAACTGATCGTCTATTATGTCAGCGGGAAGCGGACGAATATTGAGGAGATCGAGTCGATGAATTTTCGGCTGACGGACGGCTCCCTGATCGGAATTCATCCGGGTCATGATCGTCTTATCGGCATGACGGACGGATCGGAGTTCAGATATACGAAGGGCGGAAAAGAATTTCGTATAGAAGTGAGCTCAGGCATGGTGACGATTGAAAATAACGTCGTCAAGGTCTTTACGACTTTATAAAAGGGTTCGCCGATGATGACCAATGATCCGTTTCGGTACCGGAAACGCCGTAAGTCCGAAATAGTTACGGAAGAAAAGAAAAAGGTATCGACAAAGATAACCGGTAACGAGTACCGCGCTTTATCGTTAGGATGGGATATCGCGATTCCGATTTTTGCCGGACCGTTGATCGGGCTTTGGATCGATCGGCGGACGGGAAGCGCGGGAACGTATTCGTTGATTTTTTTAGGCGTCGGAATTTTATTATCCGCGGTTCAGATTTGCCGGTACATCTATCGCGAATCGATTTGGACACGAGAAGAAGAGAAGCGGAATAAGGAATGAACGTTACGTTTGAATGGATGATGATCGCGGCCGTTTGGATCGTTATCGGCGCGATCGCCGGATATTTCTTTTTGATCCTGATCGATTTGAGTACCCGTTCGGTCGGCGGTATGAATCCGGGCGTCGAATGGCATAAATTCCTGATCGGTTGGGCCGCGCGGATCGGCGGAATCGGAGTCCTGATGTTTTTCGCTGTGCGCCAGGACGTTATATACGCGATTTTATTCGTAATCGCGTTTTCGATCGCGAACGGTTTACAGGTCGGCGCATACCGTCGGCGCGCAGATGCGATGGATCGGACTGCCCGCTCGTCGCCTTCGGAAGAAAGGAAAGAAAAAGACGATGGACGTGACGCATAAAGTTTTATTCACTGTCTTGGGCGTCGGTATCCGCGATACGGTTGTGATGACCTGGATCATGATGGCGCTGATTTTAACGCTGGTTTTGGTTTTATGGCGTTGGATGCCGTCTATGATCGATTGGATTTTTGGCGCGATTAACGGCGTCGTCGGCGGAATTTTAGAGGGGGACGATATTTCGGAGTATCTTCCCCTGTTAGGGAGTTTGTTCGTTTTTATTTTGGTCGCAAACCTGCTTTCGGTTTTCCCGGGGCTGTCGTCGCCGACGGCGGACGTCAATACGACGTTTGGGCTGGCGTTAGTCGTCTTTTTCGCGGTTCATTATTACGGAATCCGTCAAAAAGGACTTTGGAACTATATCAAGACCTTTTCGGATCCGCCGCTGCTCTTCCCGTTAGAGCTGCTAAGCCATTTTTCACGGACGCTGGCGCTGACGCTGCGCCTGTTCGGGAATATTTTGAGCGGGGACCTGATCGTCGCGATTACTTTTTCGCTTGTTCCGCTGATCGTGCCGATTCCGCTGATCGCGATGAGCATGATGTCGGGCGTGATCCAGGCGTTTATTTTGACGACGCTGGCGGCTTTATATATTTCATCCGCGATTGAAATCAGCAAGGATGATGAAAAAATAAAACAAATTCGTAGAGAAGAAAAACAAAGGAAGGAAAATATCCATGTTTGAAATGTTAGACGCCGGACAAATTGTTTCAATTATTTCGATTCTGGTTGTAGGGATTGTCATGATCTGCGGGACGATCGCCCCTACGATCATGGAAGGGAAAATTGCGGTTAAGGCGATCGAGGGAATCTCGCGTCAGCCGGACGCGGCCGGAACGATTCGAATGAGCATGATTATCGGGATGGCGCTGACGGAAACGACGAATATTTATTCGCTGCTGATCGCGCTGATCCTGATATTCGCGAATCCGCTTGTCGGCCGGTTTTTCGGAGGCTAATCGATGCTGGAGATTGACGGCGCTACGATTGTTTTGGAAATTATAAATTTCCTGATCATCGCCGTTGCTTTGTATTTTCTGCTTTTCAAACCGGTTGTAAAACGAGCGGAGAAGCAACGGATCGAGAGAGAACGGCTTCACGCTGAATTGATTCAGGATCGTCAGGAGGCCGCGAGAATTTTGGCTGAGCTGAACGATCGGAAAGCGGTTTTCGAGGACGAGCTGGAAAAAATTGCCGACGAAATGTACCTGCGCGGGAAGCAGGTTCAGGACGAGCTGCTTGAAGCGGTCCGTATCCAAGCGGAGCAGGTTATTCACGAGGAAGCTCTGGAAGCGCGTTACGACGGAATCATGAACTACAAGTCGAAACAGGTAGAAATTGTCGATACGATTATTTCTGTCAGCGGCAGTACGCTGCGGAAGGTGCTTCCCGACAACGTCCAAAGCGAATTGATCGGTATGCTGGTCAAGCGCGTTTGGGATTTGGGCCGATCCGATATCAACCAGGTTCATGCGATTCGCGATTCGCTCAAAGATCAGGAGCCGATTATCCGAATTGACACGGCTGAAGAGATGTCGATCGAAGACAAGGGCAGTCTCGTCCGGACGTTTAACGCGCTCGCTGATAAGGACGTCGTTTTAGAGTTGGGCCTGGATCCGACGCTGATATCCGGGATTAAGGTCCATATCGGCGATATTATTCTCGAAAATTCGATCCAGAAGCATCTTTCAGGAATTCGGAAGGATGTCGTCCGTTCGGTTGAAAGGATGTTTGAGGATGAAACCGACGAAGGATAACCTTCCCGACGCGGCCGAAACGGCGCCGCGGGATCAGGAGATAATCTCGCGACAGCGCGAACGCCTGATGGCCGGGAAGTTGTTCCATGTCGGCGTGTCGGACGTTTTCAGCGACGCTTACGCGAAAATTAAGCGTACCGGATTCGTAACGCTTCCCTTGCCGAAAAACGAGCGTTTGTTTGACTCCTTGCGCGAGGCCTCCGATTCGAACGATTTCGGCGTTTCGGCGACGAGTATCGGGACGGTATCCTATATCGGGAACGGCGTCGCGACGCTTTCGGGTTTACCGCGGGTAAAGCTTGAAGAGCTGGTCGAGTTTCCGAGCGGGGTCCAGGGTATGGTCCTGAATTTGGATCGCGACCATACCGACGTGATTATTTTAGGTCATGATCAGGCGATTCGCGGCGGCGATATCGCGTACGGGACCGGAAAACGCCTGCGCGTTCCGGTCGGTCCGCATTTTTTAGGCAGGATCGTTGATCCGCTGGGAAAGCCGCTTGACGGCGGGAAGCCGATCGTTTCGTCGGAAAACCGCCTGATCGAACGGGTCGCCCCGGGCGTCGTCGATCGGGCTCCGATTGACGAACCGATTTATAGCGGTACGAAGCTGATCGATTCGCTGATCCCGATCGGAAAAGGCCAGCGCGAACTGATTTTAGGCGATCGGCAGACCGGTAAAACGACGCTGGCGATCGACATGATCCTCAGCCAAAAGGGGACGAACGTTAAATGCGTTTACGTCGCGATCGCGCAGAAAAAGACATCCGTCCTTTCCGCGATTGAAGCCTTCCGCGCCGGCGGCGTATTCGATCAGACGGCGGTTATTTTAGCCGGAGCCGACGATTCGCCGGCGCTTCGTTATATTGCGCCGTATACCGGCGTGACGCTGGCTGAATTTTTCCTGGATCAGGGAATGGATACGCTGATCGTCTATGACGATCTCTCGAAACATGCCGATTCGTATCGAGAACTGAGCCTGCTGCTTCGGCGTCCGCCCGGACGCGAGGCTTATCCCGGCGATATTTTTTATCTCCATTCGCGGCTGCTGGAGCGCGCTTGCCGGCTGAATCATCGCAGCGGGGGCGGATCGATTACCGCGATTCCGATTGTCGCGACGCAGGGCGGAAATATCTCGGCGTATATTCCGACGAATTTGATTTCGATTACCGACGGTCAGATTGTTCTGAACGCCGATCTATTCAATAAGGGGCAGAAGCCCGCGATCGAGATTGGACGTTCGGTTTCGCGCGTCGGCGGCGCGGCACAGGCGTCGATGATGAAGAAAATTGTCGGACCGCTGAAATTGGAGATGTCTCAGTACGACGAAATCGCGCGTTTCGCGAAGTTCGGAACGGACGTCAACGAAACAACGCAGCGGCAGTTGAAACGCGGCGAACGGCTTCAGGCGCTCTTTTCGCAAGGCCCGCATCAGCCGGTGTCGATGGCCAGGCAGGTCGTCGGTTATTACGCGCTCGTAAACGATTTCCTTGACGAAGTGGATCCGGGAGAGGTCCCGACGTTTGTCGAAGCGTTATTGAATCGGATCGCGCTGTCCGAGCGGCAGATTTTGGACGAATTGGAAGATTCCGGAACGCTGAGCGATAAGACGGAAGACGAGCTTCAGGAGGTTTTAGAGGCGTTCTGTCGCGAATGGGAAAAAGAAAAAGGAGCCGCGTCATGAAAATGATCATGGCTGTTATTTCGAAAAAATCCGGCGAGAAAGTCCTTGAATCGTTGGTCGAGGCAGGGTATATGGCGACGTTCAGCGAAACGCGCGGCGGGATGCTGCGCCAGAGCCAGCTATCGATTTTTCTCGGCGTTGAGGACGACGCCGTTCCGAAAGTCCTGGAAATTATCAAGCGGAATTACAAGCTGCAAAAATCGGTTCATCAAGTCAAAGCGGATCAGGAAGAAGATTTCCCGGTCCCGGAAACGGGGAGTTTCCAGTTGGGAAGCGCCGCCGTATTTATTTGGCAGCTGGATAAGATCGAGAAGTATTAGGAGCGCGGGATACCGATGTCGGAAGGATCGGAGCGGACGAAGGAGCGTTTAGAAAATTTACAGAACTTGGAACCGTTGATCGGCGCGATGCGGATTTTGGCGCTGCGCACGGTTCAAATGACGCTGAACCGCTTAGAAAACGTAGCGGCTTACCGTTCCAATTTTGTCCGCGCGCTGATGATGATCCAGGCTGAGGCGATCCGAAGGAGGAAAGCCGCTGAAGCGAAACCGCGCGCGAAGCCAGAAACGATCGCCGCAGGCGATCGTCAGCGGCGGCCGCTACTGATCGTTTTGGGAAGCGAATCCGGACTTTG
>JASBYO010000090.1 GCA_029983925.1 Flexilinea sp. | reverse complement strand
GATTCAATCCGATTCTTGATCGTCATTCGCGTTTCCGGGTTCATCGAGCGGGTATTTCCGCGGATTTCGGCCGAATCAGGAATGATATTGTTGGCGGAGCCTGCGTGAATCGCGCCGATCGAGACGACCGCGGTTTCTCTCGGCGAAAGATTCCGCGAAACGATCGTATTCAGCGCGAGGATTATTTCGGACGCGACGAGAATCGGATCGACGCCTTGATGCGGCATGGATCCATGCGTTCCTTTTCCGCAGATTTTTACATTAAATAAGTCTGAATTCGAGGAAGCCGGGCCGGACGGTACGATTCCGATCGCGCCGGGAATTTCATTCGGGAACAGGTGCATTCCGAAGCAGGCGTCGACGCCCTCCAGCGCGCCGGTTTCGATAATCTGGCTCGCTCCGGATGGAACGACTTCTTCCGCGTGCTGAAACAGGAGCTTCGCCGCGCCGCAGAAACGATCGCGCAGACGGCATAACATATCGGCGGTCCCGAGCAGCATTGCCGCGTGTCCGTCGTGACCGCAGGCATGCATAACTCCCGGAACGGAGGACCGGAACGGCAGTCCGGTTTCTTCTTCGATCGGGAGCGCGTCGATATCGGCTCGGAATACGGCGGTCTTTCCGGGTCCGGCGCCGCGAATCGTCGCGATCAGGGATGTCGCCGTCGGGCGGTCGATTCGATCGACGCCGATTTGTGTCAGTTGTTCAAGGATATAGGCTGCGGTTTGGTTCTCCTGATGCGACAGCTCCGGGTTTTGATGAATATGTCGGCGCCAGGCGACGATCCGCTCGGTCGGTACGATCGATTGAAGATCCATTTTCGCTCCTTTGTTCGTCATGACGACGCGTTAATCTTACCCGATTCCCGTTGCGGCTAGGCCCATAAGATGAAAACGATCGCTTCGGTAGGGAATCGAAGCGAAAAAGATTGATTTTTACTCGGTTACCGATAAAATAGACTTATGAAAAAGATACGATGGCAGTTGGTAATTATCTTTCTGACCGGACTCGTAGTCGGGATTCTTCTTCTAAGCGACTCGAATACGTCTCCGATCAGCACGTTCGAATCCGAGCCGACGATCGGCGGTATTTATACGGAAGGGCTGGTCGGAAACGTCCAGCGCCTGAATCCGCTTTTATCCTACTATAACGACGCCGACCGCGATATTTCAAGTCTGATCTACAGCGGGCTGATCAAGTTTGACGCGCAAGGTCTTCCCGTCGGCGATCTCGCCAGTAATTGGGCGATTTCGTACGACGGAACGCTGTATAATTTCGCGATTCATCAGGATGCAAAATGGCATGACGGTCAGCCGGTCATTGCGGACGACGTTGTGTTCACGTTTGAGATGATGAAAAACGGGACGGGTTATATTCCCGACGATCTCGTCGAATTCTGGAACAGTATTCAAATCCGCACGATTGACAGCAAGACGGTTCAGTTCGAGCTGTCGGCGGCATTCGCGCCGTTCCTCGATTATTTAGCCGTCGGGATTCTCCCGCGCCATATCTGGAACAACATGACGTTCGCCGAGATGGTCGATTCGAAGATGAATATCCAGCCTTTGGGTTCCGGTCCGTTCCTGATGGATAAGCTCGTCCTGGACGGCGGTCATATTACCGGCGTCAATCTGAAACGGAATCCGCTTTATTACAGCGAACCGCCGTATCTTGAGGAAATTCATTTTATCTTCTATAACGATTCCGTGTTGGCGTTTCAGGCTTACCAAATGGGATTGGTTGACGGCGTCAGTTTAATCTCGGAAGAAACGCTGCAATCTGCGCTGATTGAGCAGAATTTGAATTTGTATACGGCGCGGCTGCCGATTTTATCGATGGTTTTTTTCAATTTGGATAATAACGACGTCGAATTTTTCCGCGATCAGAAGGTTCGTCAGGGTCTGTATACCGGATTGAACCGCGACCGGATCATCAACGATCTTCTCAAGGGCCAGGCGATTAAAGCGCACGGTCCGATTCTGGCGGGGAATTGGGCGTATTATCCGGAAGTTCCGAAAACCGAATTTGACCAGTATAAAGCGGTGGAAATTTTGAAAGGCGCCGGTTACGTTATCGCGAATGAACAGGATCTGGTCCGTTCTAAGGAAGGGCGGACGCTGAATTTCACCATGCTGTATCCGGACGACGATCGTCATCGGTTAATCGCCGAAGCGATTCAGAAGAACTGGGCGGATATTAACGTTCTCGTCAACCTGGAAGCTGTTCCGTATGACGAGCTGGTCAACGTCCGGCTCCAGGACCGGCAATACGAGGCGGCGCTGATCGATCTGAATTTATCGGATCTGCCGGATCCGGATCCGTACCCGTTCTGGGACCAGACGCAAATTTCGAGCGGCCAGAATTATACGCAGTGGAACAATAAGATTATCAGCCAGTATCTTGAATCGGCGCGCGTTGAAACCGAATTGGAAGAACGGAAGCGATTGTACCGCAATTTTCAGGTTCTTTTTGCGGAGGAGCTGCCGGGACTCCCGCTTTTTAATCCGGTTTATAACTTCGGCGTCAGCTCAAACGTCCAGGGCGTGTCCGTCGGCCCGATGTATGAAACGGCGGATCGATTTAATGGGGTGAAAAACTGGTTCATGGTCTTGAAAACGAAAGTTGTTGAATAGAGCCTTGTTTCCCCTGAATGCGAGGACGAGAATTAGCGGTGAGCGGAGCGATTCTTAACAGTTTGGCGATTTTTGCAGGTACATTGATTGGGATTATTTTCGGCGCGAAGTTTACGACGCGCATGCGCGATGTTCTTTTCGCAATTCTCGGAACGTTTGTGATTTTTTTAGGGATCGACATGTTCTTCGAATCGCGGAATCAGATTATTCCGTTAATCAGCGCCGCTTTCGGAACCCTTGTAGGTGAAATACTGCGTCTAGAAGCGAAAGCGGAAGCGTTCGGGGTTTGGCTTCAATCTTTTTCTGCCAAATTGACGGGAAATCCAAGGCTCAATGACGCCGAAGTCCGCCGACGATTTGTAAACGGATTTGTGACGGCAACGTTGGTTTACCTGATCGGGCCGATTGGGATTTTAGGGTCTATTTAAGCCGGATTGAACGGAAATTATGAATTGCTAATTGTAAAATCGATTTTGGACGGCGTGTCGTCAATCGTTTTCGCTTCTGCTTTAGGGATCGGGGTCGGATTTTCTTCGCTTCCGGTTTTTGTTTTTCAAGGTATCATTGTAGTCTTCGCCTCGCAATTCCAATCGATCTTAACGGACGGAATGATAGCCGAGATGACCGGTACGGGCGGCCTCCTTTTGGGATTGATTGGAATTTCCTCGCTTCTTAATCTGAAAAAGATTCCGGCGGCTTCGACAGTCCCGGCGATTTTTATCGCCCCGATTTTAGCGTTGGTTATCGAAAAATTTCCATAGAAGCCTTAAGGTTTTAACTATTCCCTGTCAGTATAAAAAACAAGCGCGCTCTTGACATAATTTCGTGTTCAATATAAAATGAACGTTGTTCATATTGGCGAAGGCGGTTTTTCATGAATATCAACGTGACGACAAAAGAGGAGATTCTGCGGACCAGTCGGGCAATCGTTGCCGAAAACGGTATCTCGGGTCTAAATATGCGCAAGGTCGCGGAGGCTTGCGGCGTCGCTCTCGGTTCTTTATATAATTATTTTTCGTCAAAGGATGATTTGATGACCGCGACGGTTGAGAGCGTATGGAAAGATATTTTTTCCGAATTTCAGTTGGAACGTCTTCAAGCCGTCCCATTCCCGGAATACGTCAAAAAACTTTATCAATCCGCAAAAGTCGGTTCCGTCCTGTATCCGCGTTTTTTTGCGGAACATTCAATCATATTCACGGGCGCCGCAAGGTCGAATGCCAGAGCGTTGATGGAGAGTTGTTTTTCCGATTTGAAGGTTGGGCTTAAACATTGTCTTTCTTCCGACCCTTCCGTTTCTGCGGCGGCTTTTACGGATGAATTTCGCGTCGATACGTTTATCGATTTCGTTTTTTCTTTTCTGATTTATTCGCTCGGACAAAATAAGGATATCGATTTTTTAGTCGAAGTAATTCGCCGTACGATCTATTGACGGCGGATTGTTTTCAAAGCGTTTCAAAAAAGTTGTGAAAGTGAACAATGTTCAGATAAGGAGATAAAAATGCAGGCAATTATTGAAACCGGGTTTGATACTGTTTACTTGATAACGGTGATAATTTTGGGGATCGTCATGATCCGCAAGGCCAACGGAAATAAACAGTATTTATTGTTCGGTGTGATGGCGGTTGTTTTGGGCGTTGGGGACGCGTTCCATCTTGTTCCCAGATCTGTGGCGCTTTGTACAACCGGCTTGGATTCGTACGCGACGCCGTTGGGGATTGGGAAACTGATTACGTCGATGACGATGACGGTTTTTTATATTTTGTTGTATTATGTCTGGCGTTACCGTTATGAAATTTCCGGGAATGAAAAGACGACTTTTTTAGTTTGGTTCCTGGCGCTCGCCCGTATGGTTCTCTGCGCTTTTCCTCAGAATGAATGGCTCAATCCGCAGCAGCCGTTATCATGGAGCCTTTATCGGAATATTCCGTTCGCAATTTTAGGCGTTCTGATCATTGTTCTTTTTTATCGAAGCGCGAAAGAGCGTCAGGATCATCCGTTCCGCTTTATGTGGCTGACGATCGTATTGAGTTTTGCTTTTTATCTTCCGGTCGTGTTGTTTGCTGATAGGATTCCTCTGATCGGGATGTTGATGATTCCAAAGACGTGCGCCTATGTTTGGACGATTATCATCGGATATCAGGCTATGATGAAGGAAATAAAATGAAAAGATATTTAAATATTGCTATGGGTTATTTGATCGCCGCTCTGACGGCGGGCGTATTCTATCGTGAGTTTACCCGGTGGAACGGCTTTGCCGGCCAAACGACGCTCGGGAAAGTTCACGGGCACCTGTTGACCTTGGGGATGTTGTTGTTCCTGATCGTCGCTTTATTCGCGGAACGCGGCAGTCTTTCCGACCAGAAAATCTTCCGCTGGTTCATGATCTGTCACGCATTCGGATTAATCTTGACGACGGTCATGATGATTGTTCGCGGCGTAACGCAAGTTCTGGCGATGGAATTGTCGAAAGGGTCTGACGCGGCGATATCCGGTACCGCGGGTATCGGCCATATATTTCTTGGGACGGGTTTGATCCTGTTGTTGATTTCGTTGAAGCGGCAGGCTGAAAAAGGTCCGGTTCGATAAAGGAACTAATTTATGCCGGGGATAGCGCGGAAGCGCTAATCCGCCGCGGCTTATTGCGGCTTATATAGGATACCGGCTTGGTATAATGTCCAAAACTCGGGTTCAAAACGGAAGCCGAGTTTTTCGTACATGCGGATCGCGGCAGAATTCTTCCGATACGTATTCACGGTAAACCTCTTGTCGGGGCAGCGCGTTCGGATCAACGCTGCGACCATGCGGGAGCCTACGCCGGAATCCCGAAAATCCGGCCGAACTGCGATTCGGCTGAGATGGATCGAGGTATCCTCTTCGGCCGCGAGCAGGTAAGCGATAGGTTCTCCCGTTTCCGGGCGACGGACGAACCAGCGACGGTTCGCGCCGTTCAGCGCTAATTCGAATTCAAACCTGGAAAGACGCCAAATCGTCGGAAAGGTCCGGTCGATTTGGTAGAGCGAATCGATGAGCGCATGATCGCTTAGATCGATAGCGGAAATCGACAGCGATTCGCTATGCTGCGGAAAGGAGGGAATCCGATTTGAGGTTGGTCTTGCGAGCGAAACGATACGATCGACGGGACGGAAGTTCAACCCGGCGATCAGCTCGGCGACGAACGGATTTTTTTCGGTCGGCAGGAAATAACAGCGCCCGATTCCGAGATCCCCCAAAGCATCCCGAATTAAGCGCGCGGGCAAGGCTGAATCTAACGCCGGATCATAGACGGCGGCGAATTCGAGCCATCCGTCATGCGCGGAAATTCTCTTGAGTCCGAATAAAAATATTTCCCGCTCTGGCTCTTCGCGGTTAAGCACCCGAAAACAGCTGCATTCTGATGCGTAATCATCGGGACGGAGCCAGCCCGGATGAAAATGCGTCCAGGCCGCAGGATATAAAAAATTCGCCGGATTATAATCTTCCGGCGTAATCGGGACCAGACAAAGGCGATCTGTCACAAGGCTGTTGATCGGTTAACGAAAATTTGAAAACCGATCGATCAAATCGTTCAATTCATCGTTCGAATAATAGTGGATATGAATTGTGCCGCCGTTTTTCCCCGGGTGAAGCGTAACGCGGGTCCCGACGGATTGCATGAGGGTTTCTTCGATCGACTTGATTTCCGGCGTAATCCGGTTGGTTTTTTTCGCCGCTTCGCTGTCTTCTTTTTCGCCGTTTAATTTTCGAACCAACGCTTCCGTCTGGCGGACGTTCAGGTTTTGGGTCAGGATCGCCTGGAGCGCGGTTAATTGCGCCTGTTCGGTCGCGGACCCTAATAAGGCGCGCGCGTGACCTTCGCTGATCGCGCCGGATCTAAGCGCTTTCAGGACGAGTTCGGGAAGTTTCAGCAGCCGCAGCGTATTCGTCACGGACGAGCGGTTTTTCCCGACGCGCTTGGCGATCTCTTCATGCGTCAGACTGAAATTTTCTTCGAGACTTCGGTATGCTTCCGCGGTTTCGAGCGGCGAAAGATCTGCCCGTTGGACGTTTTCGATCAAGGCCAATTCAAGCCGTTCCTGATCCGAGGCGGTCCGAACGATCGCGGGGACCATCTGCAGACCGGCGCGTTCGGCGGCGCGCAAACGGCGTTCTCCGGCAATCAGGAAATATTTTTTCGTTTCGTCGTCGATCGTCAGAATGAGCGGTTGAATGATTCCATGCGCCAGAATTGAATCTGTCAGTTCGTTCAGGTCGTCTTCCCTGAATTCGCTGCGCGGCTGACGCGGATTGGGGCGGATATCGGAGATGGAAACGGAGAGAACCGCTTCGTCGGAAGCAATTTTAGGTTCTATATCCGGCGTCGGAATTAACGCGCTTATTCCACGACCTAATCCTACTTTTCGTTGAGCGCTCATGGTTCATTGCCTCCGTTTCTGAGAATAATTCGTTGATTATTTCTTATCCTGCGCGATAATTTCTTTGGCGAGGGCTTCGTAAGATTTACTCGCGTTGCTGTCTTTCGAGTAGAAATTAATGGGTTGGCCAAAGGACGGCGCCTCGGCGAGCCGAATCGATCGCGGGATGATCGTATTGAATACTTTGTCGGGATAGAACTGGCGGACTTCGTTGACGACGTCGATCGCGAGCCGGGTCCGGCCGTCGAACATCGTCAACAGCACGCCGCGGACCTGAACGAACGGGAACGATCGCTGAACTTTGGAAATTGTTGAATGAAGCTGGGTCAGCCCTTCAAGCGCCAGATATTCGCATTGAACCGGAATGATTACGCCGTCTTTCGAAGCGACGAGCGCGTTGATCGTCAGAAGGCTCAGCGACGGAGGGCAATCGATCAAGATATAATCGTAATTTTCCTGAACAGAGGCAAGCGCATTCTTCAGAATCGATTCCCGGTTTTCAAAATCGCTGAGTTCGATTTCTGCGCCGGACAGATCGGGGGACGCCGGAAGGATCGAGAGTTTAAATTCTTCGTTATGAATAATATTCGGAGCGACCGTGATCGCGCCGATCAGGACTTGATACGATCCGTTTCTGATTGTATTCTTATCGATCCCGAGCGAGGCGGTCGCGTTAGCCTGCGGATCCATGTCGACGACGAGGACGCGCTGACCTTGTTCGGATAAGGCTGATCCTAAACTGACCGCGGTTGTCGTCTTTCCGACGCCGCCTTTTTGATTAATCATTGCGTAAATTTTCATGTTTATTCCTCATTGCTTCCATTTCGGTCGCTCATCGAATCGTGTCCGAAGGCGATGTCTTTTGCTGTGGACTTCCGCAATACGGACAAAGCATCCATGGCAGTTCAAGAACGTTCCCGCATTTAACGCATTTTTTCATTATTTTCGTGTGGCAGGCGGGGCATAAAATCCAATCGGCTTGGACTTCCCTTCCGCAGCCGGGGCATTTCGGCCGCCGTTCGATTTCTTGAATCAGCGTTTCCTCTTCCAGCGCGCTGAGATATTTTTCTTCAATCGTCTGCGTTGGGCGGAGAATCCGATAAATAACGACGCCGAAGATCGGAAGAACGAGCGCGACGAGTCCGGCTAAAATGACGACGAACGGATCGCGGGAGCGAGAGCGGATATCGCGTAATACCCAAAAGACAATCCCGATCCATAGGGCGACGAGAAAAGCGGCGAGAATCGAGATAGCGATAACCGAGATGTTGGATAACTGTTTCGCGTCCAAGCTTTTCCTTCCGAAAAATTATTTAACGTGTGAATTATAGCATGGAATTTTTTTCCGTGCCCGGCGGATGGACGCGAAGTCGGTTCGCGAATTTTGACGCCGAAAAGTATAATCTATAGAGAAAATTGACCTTATTGACAGGTGCCCGTATGATCGAATCTGAAAATTTAAAGAACCCTCAGCGTCAAACTTTTCGAATCAAGGAAATGTCGTCGGCCGATCGGCCGCGGGAACGATTGATCCAATGCGGCGTCGATTCTTTGAATAATTACGAATTGTTGGCGATTCTTCTAAAAACGGGCGTGCGCGGAACGGGCGTCTTGGAATTCGCTCAGATGATGATTAATCGTTTCGGCGGGATTGCTAATTTTGATCGCGTTACGTTTGACCAGCTTAAGGAAGTCAAGGGGATCGGCGACGCTAAAGCGGCCGAGCTGATCGCGGCGATTGAATTTGGGCGCAGGATAAGTTATGAACGGGAGGGGCGAAATAATCGCCGGATTCAATCGTCGCAAGACGTTTACGATCTGGTTTCCGCGCGGATGAGCGCGTTGGATCATGAGCAGCTTTGGGTCTTGAACCTGGATACGAAAAATCAGGTGATTGCGGTCGATCAGCTGTATAAAGGCGCTGTGAACGCGTCGATGATACGGACGGCGGAAGTTTTCCAAGGCGCGGTCAGCCGCAAGGCGACTTCGATTATCCTGGTTCATAACCATCCGAGCGGCGATCCGACGCCGAGCGGCGCCGATTTTGCCGTGACGCGGAACGTCAGGGAAGCCGGTAAGATTTTGGAGATTCAACTGTTGGATCATGTTGTGATCGGGATCGGAAGGTTCTGTTCGATTTTTGAGATGCAGGGGTGATTTTATCGTTGTCTGGATAAAAACGTTCGGAAGACCTGTACGCCAGGATGCGATTTTTTGCCGTGAGTGAAAAATCATGATATTCGTCACACAAAAAAGTTACAAAAAGTTGGCGAGAATTTCATAAAATATATTAGGTATAGGTATAAGCATTTAATCGAAGGAGAAAGGTTATGAAAAAAAAGTTAACGTTATTCTTATTTGTACTTGCAATCGTTAGTTTGTTGGTCGGCTGCACCGGCTCCGCTTCGCCGGCAGACACGCCTAAAGCGGAAGACGGCGAGGCTATGGTTTCTGAGAATAAAACTGAAGAAGAAACGAAACACTATAAACTCGGTTACACCTGCATGGATGGAACCAACCCGTTCTTCGTCACCATTCACGATAAGATGAAGGAAATGGTTGAGGCCAAAGGCGATGAATTTGTGGTTACGGATCCCGGTAATGACGTTACCAAACAGATCTCGCAGGTCGAGGATATGCTTTCTCAGAATTTGGACGGCCTCTTTATGAATCCCGTCGATGCGCAGGGTATTATTCCTGCGCTGGATCAGGTCAAAGAAGCGGGCGTTCCGATCGTAGGCTTCGATACGGAAGTCGGCGATATGTCTTATCTCGTTACGTATACGGGTTCAGACAACTACAACGCCGGCAAAGTTGTGGGTGAAGACTTGGTAAAGAAGGTCCCCGGCGGCGGTAAGATTATCGTTTTGGATTCTCCTACGATGCAGTCCGTGGTCGACCGAACAAATGGCTTCCTGGATGCGATCGAGGGTCATGGTTTTGAAATAGTTGCGCAGCAGGATGCGAAGGGCAATCTCCAGGTTGCCATGGGAATTGCGGAAGACCTGCTGCAAGCGCATGGCGATGTGGTCGCCATCTTCGGCGGTAATGACCCGACGGCGTTGGGCGCTCTTGCGGCGGCGAATGCGGCCGGTATTAAGAAGGGCGAGTGCTATATTTATGGTATTGACGGTTCTCCGGATATCAAAGCGGAACTGGCCTCCGGCGAGTCCCTGATCGAGGGAACCGGCGCGCAGTCGCCTGTATCGATCGCTGAAAAGGCTGTGAACCTGATGTATGCCTATATCAATGGCGAAACGTTAGAAGAACGGTATCCGGTTGAAACGTTCCTCATTACGGCGGAAAACGTCGATCAATTTGGAACGGACGGCTGGCAGTAATTCAACATCGGCTGTCGACTAAGATGACGTAGAAATTTTTCAGGCACCTTCTTCATCTATTCAGGTGAAGAAGGTGTCCTTTTGTCAACTTACAAAAAATCTCCGACGGCAGCAGCGGCTGCGTCTGAAAGGGAGTTTCGCTC
>JASBYO010000089.1 GCA_029983925.1 Flexilinea sp. | reverse complement strand
GGAAAAGACAATACGAATACTATCGGGATAAGCTTTTAACGTTTAAGGAGCTCGCCGCTTCATGAGCAGTTACAATATCGTCGCTTCAATGAGCGAGCATACGGTTGTCGCGGAGTATGTCGCCGAATACCGGCGGGCCGAGGAATATCAAAGCGAAGCGGAGCTGGAAAAAAGCTTTATCCGCGATCTGGCCGCGCAGGGATACGAATATCTGGAAATCCGCGCCGAAGCCGATTTGATCGCGAACCTGCGCCGGCAGTTGGAAATCCTGAACGAATATCGTTTTTCCGACGCGGAATGGGAGCGCTTTTTTACGGAAGCGATCGCCGGGAAAAATGACGGCGTTGTCGAAAAAACGCGTAGAATTCAGACGGATCACGTTCAAATCCTGCGGCGCGACGACGGGACGGCGAAAAATATTTACCTGATCGACAAGCGAAATATCCATAATAATCGGCTTCAGGTTATCAATCAGTATGAAGAAATCGCCGGAACGCGCGATACCCGGTACGACGTGACGGTTTTGGTGAACGGTCTGCCGTTGATTCATGTCGAGCTGAAAAGGCGCGGCGTCGCGATTCGGGAGGCTTTTAATCAGATTAAGCGCTATCAGCGCGACAGCTTTTGGGCCGCTTCCGGACTATTCGAATACGTTCAAATTTTCGTGATTTCCAACGGAACGAATACGAAATATTATTCGAATACGACGCGCGGAAGTCATGTTAAAGAGCTTAACGAATCCGAGCGCAGGAAAAGCAAGAAGACCAGCAACAGTTTTGAATTCACTTCGTTTTGGGCGGACGGAAATAATAAGGTTATTTCCGATCTGACCGATTTTACGAAAACATTTTTCGCGCGCCATACGATCCTGAATATCCTGACGCGCTATTGTGTTTTCACTGCGGAAAACATGCTGCTCGTCATGCGTCCGTATCAGATCGCGGCGACGGAGCGTATCTTATCGCGGGTTCAGATCGCCTATAACTATAAAAAGACCGGGACGACGGACGCGGGCGGGTATATCTGGCACACGACCGGCAGCGGCAAAACGCTCACCTCATTTAAAACCGCGCAGCTGGTTTCAGCGCTCCCGTTTATCGAAAAAGTGCTTTTTGTTGTGGATCGAAAAGATCTCGATTATCAGACGATGAAAGAGTACGACCGCTTCGAAAGAGGCGCCGCGAACAGCAATACCTCAACCCGTATCCTGCAAAGGCAGCTCGAGGATCCGAACGCGCGGATTATTATCACCACAATTCAGAAGCTGGATTTATTTATTCGTAAGAATAAAGGGCACGACGTTTTTAAACGCCAAACTGTCATTATTTTCGACGAATGCCACCGCAGTCAGTTCGGCGACATGCATACCGCGATTATCAAAGCGTTTCGTAAGTATTACCTCTTCGGTTTTACCGGGACTCCGATTTTCGCGGCTAATGCTGGAAGCGGCGGCAAGGCGGGGTTGAAAACGACGCCGCAGGCCTTCGGCGATAAGCTCCATACCTATACGATCGTTGACGCGATCAACGATGGGAATGTGCTGCCGTTCCGGATTGACTATATTAATACGGTGAAATCCAAGAACGGAACGGAGGATAAGGATGTTTCGGCGATCGATACGGAACGCGCGTTGGCCGCGCCCGAACGGGTCAGCGAAATCGTCGGCTACATCCTGGATCATTTTGATCAGAAGACCAAACGCAACAGTTTTTACTCGTTGAAAGGCCAGCGCATAGCGGGATTCAATTCCATTTTTGCGGTCAGTTCGATCCCGATGGCTATGAAGTACTACAGTGAGTTTAAAAAGAAGCTTGCCGAGCGCGGGCGAAAGCTGACGGTCGCGACGATTTTCAGCTATAGCGCGAATGAAGCGGACCCGGAAGATACGCTTCCGGATGAATCGTTTGAGATGGACGCATTAGATCAGACTTCCCGCGATTTTTTGGAAGATGCGATCCGAGATTACAACGCTGATTTCGGAACGTCGTTCGATACGTCCGCTGACAAGTTCCAAAACTATTATAAAGACCTGTCGCAGCGGATGAAAAATCGCGAAATCGATCTGCTGATCGTCGTTAATATGTTCCTGACCGGGTTTGACGCGACGACGCTGAATACGCTCTGGGCGGATAAAAATCTCAGGATGCACGGACTGATTCAGGCGTTTTCACGGACAAATCGCATTTTGAATTCGGTTAAGACGTTCGGGAATATTGTCTGCTTCCGAAATCTGCAAAAAGAAACGGACGAAGCGATCGCTTTATTCGGCGATAAGGACGCCGGGAGCGTTGTCCTGCTGAAAAATTACGAGGCTTATTACTACGGATACGACGAAAACGGGAAAAATCATCCGGGATATGTCGACCTGTTGGCCGAGCTGTCGGAGAAATTTCCGCTGGGTCAGCAGATAATCGGCGAGCAAGCTCAGAAAGATTTTATCGGTCTGTTCGGCGCGATCCTACGCTTGCGGAATATTTTAACCGCGTTCGACGCTTTCGCCGGAAATGAGCGGATGTCCGCCCGCGATTTACAAGATTATCAAAGCGTTTATATCGATCTTTATCAACGGTTGAAGACGGAAAAAGCCGAAAAAGAAAATATTAACGACGATATTATTTTTGAAATTGAATTGATCCGTCAGGTGGAAATCAACATCGATTATATTCTGATGCTTGTCGCGAAATATCATGAAAGTAATTGTGAAGATAAAGAGATTCTCGTTTCGATTGATAAGATCGTTAATTCGAGTATCCAACTTCGAAGTAAAAAAGAGTTGATAGAGAATTTTATCCAAACGGTTAACGCTTCTACGCAAGTCGATTCGGATTGGAAAGCGTTCGTTCAGGAGCAGATGGAAACCGATCTTACTTCGCTGATCCAAGAGGAAAATCTTAAAGACGATGCGACGCGGAAATTCCTGGACTATTCGTTCCGGGACGGAACCATAAAAACTACGGGAACGGATATTGACGGTATTCTCCCGCCGGTTTCACGTTTTTCAGGCGGCAGAGCGTCGAAAAAGCAAAGCGTCATCGAGAAATTGAAGAAGTTTTTTGAAAAATACTTCGGCTTGGTTTAAATTCCTCTCTCGTCCCAGAACCTGCGCCAGATCGGCTTTAAGGAACGCAACCTTCATATCCTGCGGTTGCGTTTATTTCTGCCCATTTCCGCCTCTTCGGGCCGAATAATTGGTTATTGCACCGATAATTGATTACATTCGTCCATAGTTCCTTTGTTAGAATTAACAGGAAACTTTTAGATAAGCGCGAGGATGGATGAAGAAACGGTTTTCGGTAATAAACCTGCTTGTGATTGCTGTTTTACTGGTCTGGACGTTATTCCCGGTTTATTGGATGATCTCGCTTTCGATTCGCGACCAGGGCGAACTCCGCTCCTCAATTCCGCTCCTTCCGCGCTCGTTCACAACCGATCATTTCACCCGCCTGTTCCGGGAGCGCGGCTTCCTGACCGCGACGTTAAACAGTTTGCAGATTACGCTGATTTCAGTCCTGATCTCGCTGGTCTTGGGTTTGGGCGTCGCTTACGTGCTGTCGAGAGTACGGCTAAGAATCAGGCCGTCTGGATTTCTGGGTTTCTGGATCTTCATGATCCGCGTCCTCCCGCCGATCGCTTTCGCGATTCCGCTGTATTTAATGATGACCAACGCGAAATTAATTCAGACCAAGATCCCGATCATCTCGGCGCATATCCTGATCAATCTGACGTTTATCATCTGGTTCATGATTACGTTTTTTAAGGCGCTGCCGATCGAAATGGAGGAAAGCGCAATGCTGGACGGCGCAACCGAGTGGCAGATTCTGACCAGAATCGTTATGCCGTTGGTTATGCCCGGCGTGGCTTCGGTTTCGATCCTGTCGTTTATGACGTCCTGGAACGAGTATCTTTACGGCGTTATTTTCGTTCAGAAGCCGGGAAATTTTACGATCCCGCTCGTGCTGGCGACGATGAACTCGGAACAGGAATTAGCCGAATACGGGTTGATCGCGGCGGGCGGAATTATTTCGCTGCTGCCGGTTTTACTGTTCGTTATTTTCGCTCAAAAATATCTGATCAGCGGACTCTCGAGCGGCGCGGTCAAGGAATAGCGCTGCATCGGTTATCGATCCCCGCGCGTTGCCGCGGAGAAAAGTTCTAAAATAAGGAGATCTTTAAGAACATGAAAAAAAGTTTAGTTATTCTGCTGGTTTGGGCTATGGTTTTTTGCGTTGTTTTCGGCGCGGTCTCGGCGCAGGAAACGTTAACCGTCGCGGCGCGCGGCGGTTCGCATGTTGACGCGATGAACGCGGTCAAGGAGGCGTTCGAAGCGGAACATGGCGTCAAGGTTGAAATTTTAGGCCTGGAAAGCGCCGATCTGAAACAAAAGATCGGTTTGGATTCGATCAACGAGGTCGGCGAACTCGATCTGGTTATGGTCGACGATCCGTGGATGCCTGAATTCGGCGAGAACGGAATTTTAGCCAACCTGACCGAGCTCGGCTATGAGACGGACGATGATTTCACGCCCAATTCGCTGGCATTAGGACGCGTTCCGTACGGCGTCGGCGATCAGTACGCGCTCCCGTTCTCCGGGAACGTAATCCTGTTCTTCTATAATAAATCGCTGTTCGAGAAATACGGCGTCAGCGAAGCGCCGACGGACTGGGCGGCGGTCTTAGAGATCGCGAAGAAAGTCAGCGAGGGCGGCGAAATCGGTTACGTTATTCGCGGGACGCAAGGCGATCCGATCGTCGCCGATTTCCTCCCGCTGCTTTGGGCCTTCGGCGGCGGCGTTTTTGACGATAACTTTAACGTGACGATCAATTCCGAAGAAGCGAAAGCCGCTTTGGAGCTGTATATCGAGCTGTTGGCGAACGGCGTCAACTATGAAAAGAACGATATCGTCGCCGCCGTATCCGATGGAAAAGCCGCGATGTCGCTGGGTTGGCCGAGCTGGTATATTTCCGGCGAAACGGCTTCCGCGGCGTACGCGCCGATTCCGGGAAAAATTGACGCTGACGCCGAACGGAATAACGCCGGTATGATCGGAAACTGGCTGCTGGGGATTACGGCGAATTCGGGTAAGAAAGAATTAGCGTTGGAATTTCTTAAATTCGTCACTTCGGCGGAATCGCAGAAGACCGGCGCGCTGAACGGCGGCGTTCCGACGCGGCGTTCGGTTCTGACCGATCCGGAGCTGACGGAGAAGTACGCCTACTTCCCGACGCTGCTCGAAGCGACGCTTGAATCGGTCGCCCGCCCGCGGACGCCGCTCTGGGGCGAGGTTCAGACGGCTTTAGGCGCCGAACTTTCGGCGGCGATTTCCGGCGTTAAGACGGTCGAGGAAGCGTTAGCCGTCGCGCAGTCGCAGATCGAAATGATCATGGAATAAGAATGTCGGAATTTCCGCTCCCCCGTTTGAGCTGTAAGCGGGGGAGCGCGAATTATCCCACCTTGCGAAGCCGTCGGCAATTCCGCGGCGGCCGGGTCCGATACGGCAGCCTTACTTAGATGAAAAGGAAAATGTATTGAAAAGAAATCGAGCGTTCTCGTTCGCGTTAACCGCGCCGTCAATGGTTTTACTGGCGCTCTTGACGGTATTCCCGTTGGCGTTTACGGTTTATTTCAGTTTTACGAACCTGAACATGATCAAACCGGATCAGATGAAGGTTGTCGCGCTGAAAAATTACGTTCGGATTTTCTCGGATCCGTACTTTCTTCAAGCGCTGGGAAATACGCTGAAATTCATGGTTTGCGCGGTCGTGATTGAGACGGTTCTGGGATTGCTGATCGCGACTTTCGTCCATAATCTGACCCGTTGGCAAAAGTTTGTCCGCACGTTTCTGCTGACGCCGATGATTCTGCCGCCGGTTACGGCCGTCCTGATCTGGCGGATCATGCTTTCCAACAACTACGGGATTATCAATAAGCTGCTCGAAGCGTTCTCAATCCAGCCGGTCGCATGGCTGAACGAAGTTCGGACGGCGTTCTGGTGTATTTTGCTGATCGACGTTTGGCAGTACACGCCGTTCGCATTCCTGCTCCTTTACGCGTCGCTTCAGGGCGTCGCCAAACAGCAGTATGAAGCGGCTCAGATCGACGGCGCAGGAACGGTCGCGCAGTTCTTTTTCATCACGCTTCCGAATATTTCGGGGGGTATTCTGCTGGTCGTGCTGATGCGCGCGATTGACTCGATCCGACTTTTCGATAAGGTAAATATCCTGACGCGGGGCGGACCGGCGAATTCGACGGCGACGATTACGCAGTATATTTATAACTACGGCGTCGGATCGTTCAAGATCGGATACAGTTCGGCCGGCTCGGTAATCATGACGCTGATCGTACTCTTGATCAGCGCGGCGTACCTGACGCGGACGTTCGGAACGGGGCGATAGGTTCCGTTTCTTAATCAGCTGCCGCTGATTCGTAAATCGCGATCGGCGCAGCCCTGCGTTCAAACAGGGCTGCGTTTTTTTATAACGCGCGCAGTCTTGTATTCCGCTATCGCCCATCGGCAATCGGATCCCCGATAGGGAATCCAAATGGAATCATCGAAACGTTATCGTCGGGAAGTTTTTATCCGGAATACATCGCCCGCACAAGCGGCGGCAATCACTTTTTACTGCACGGATCGCGATTCGGAAACGCGAAATTATGATATACTTTTCCAACGACTGGTCCCGTCGGCGGCGCGTACGCTTCCGATCGCAGGAGACTTGCAATAAACATTGAGGAGCATTGTCATGGCATTATCGAAAGAACAAAAGTTGGAAATTCAAGCCAAGTACGGCAAACATGAAGGCGACACCGGGTCAACCGAGGTGCAGATCGCGATGTTGACGCTTCGGATCGCCGAACTTACCGAACATCTGAAACTTAACAAACACGACGAATCTTCGCGCCGCGGTTTGTTGAAAATGGTCGGTTATCGCCGCCGTCTGCTGGCGTATCTTCGGAAAACGGACTTCGCCGGTTACGTTTCGCTGAACGAAAAATTAGGGCTGCGCGCGAAATAAGATTTATGTTGAATTGAAAAGGCGTAGATGAAAAAAACTCATCTACGCTTTTCTCAAAGCCGCAGCCGGATAGATCGTTATAACCGCTGCTGAGCTGTCGTTGTCCGAGCCGCAGAGTTAGGCATTGAAATAAGATCAGAAAAGCGTCAAAATCAGTCCGTTTCTTATCTTCTTTCAGTCCCTGACCGCGGCAAAAAGAATGAATTGGAAAGAAAATGAAACCAGAAACTAAGAAATTTGCCGCGAATGTCGGCGGCGAAACGTTTACGTTTGAAACCGGAAAGCTCGGCCTGCAGGCCGGCGGTTCCGTGACGGTAACTTGCGGCGAATCGGTCGTCTTTTGCGCCGCGACGATGAGTAAAGACGTCCGCGAAGGGCAGGACTTCTTCCCGCTGACGGTCGAATATGAGGAACGAATGTACGCCGGCGGACGTATTCCCGGCTCGTTTTTCCGCCGTGAAGGGCGGCCTTCGGGGGATATCGTCCTGACGAGTCGATTGATCGACCGTCCGTTACGCCCGCTTTTTGACGCCGATATTCGAAACGAAGTTCAGGTTATTTTATATAGCCTGTCGACCGATTACGAAACGCAGTTGGATATTCTTGCGATTAACGCCGCGTCCGCCGCTCTGATGATTTCCGATATCCCCTGGAACGGCCCGATCGGCGCGGTTCGCGTCGGACGGATCGACGGGAAATTCGTTATTAACCCGAAACATAGCGAGATGGAAAAATCCGAATTGGATTTACGAATCGCCGGAACCGCCGACGCGATTTTGATGGTTGAAGCCGGCGCGGATCAAATCAGCGACGAGCATATGATCGAAGCGCTTGAACTCGGTCACCAGGCGATTCAGCCGTTAGTCGAAGCGCAGCTGCGCATGGCGGCCGAAGCCGGTAAAGAAAAACGAGAAGTACAGCGCTTCTCGATCGACAGCAGTAAAGCCGATCAGATGTACGAGAAGTACCGCGAAGCGATGACGGCGCTTTTAGACGCGCCGCATTCAAAAGCCGAATTATCCGACGGGCTAAGCGATCTGAAAACTGAAGCGGTCGCCGAATTTTCCGGCGACGACGCTGAATTGGCCGAAGCTTATCAGGAAGCTTTCGAAAGCGCTTATAAAAAAGTCGTCCGCGATCGGATTTTATATCAGAGTATCCGTCCCGACGGACGCGGATTATCGGAAATCCGTCCGATTTGGGGCGAAGTCAGCTGTCTTCCGCGCGTTCACGGAACCGGTTTATTTACGCGCGGCGAAACCCAGGTCATGAGTTCGATCGCGCTCGGCAGTCCGAGAGACGCTCAGGAAATCGATACGCTCTCGCCGATTACGTCGAAGCGGTATATTCATCACTATAATTTCCCGCCGTTTTGTACCGGAGAGACGAAACGCCTCGGCGGTCAAAGCCGCCGTGAAATCGGTCATGGCGCGTTGGCCGAACGCGCGCTGATCCCGGTTATTCCGACCGAAGCCGAATTCCCTTATACGATTCGCGTCGTTTCGGAAGTTTTTGGGTCGAACGGTTCGAGCTCGATGGCGTCGGTCTGCGGATCGACGATGGCGTTGATGGACGCCGGCGTTCCGATAAAAGCGCCGGTGACCGGAATCGCGATGGGGTTGATCAAAGAGGGCGACCAATACGTTATCCTAAGCGATATTCAGGGTCTCGAGGATCACCTGGGCGATATGGACTTCAAGGTTGCCGGTACTGAAAAAGGAATCACGGCGCTGCAGATGGATATTAAAATTCGCGGGATTACGCCTGAAATTATGCGCAACGCAATTCACCAGGCGAACAACGGCCGCGCCCATATCCTCGGCAAAATTGTTGAAGTGATCGCCGCGCCGCGGCCGGACCTGAAGCCGTTCGTCCCGCGCATGACGACGATTCAGATACCGGTCGAAAAGATCGGCGCGATTATCGGCCCGGGCGGGAAAAATATCCGCGCGATTCAGGACGAAACGAATACGAAGATCGATATCGACGATAACGGTCTGGTATTTATTTCATCGACAAACGGCGAAAATTCGGACGCTGCGCGCGATCGGATTTTGAGCATGATCGAGACCGCGGTCCCGGGGAACTTATACACCGGGAAAGTTGTTCGCGTTACCGATTTCGGCGCTTTCGTCGAAATCCTGCCTAACGTTGACGGCATGGTTCATATCTCGCAGCTCGACAGCGAACGCGTCAATAAAGTTGAAGACGTTGTCTCGCTCGGCGATGAAATTACCGTCATGGTAACCGGGATCGACGACAGCGGGAAAATCCGTCTGAGCCGTCAGGCCGTATTAGAAGGCTGGACGCTTGAAGAAGCCGTCGCTGCGGATACGAAAAAACCGGGCGGAGGAAATGGAAACCGCGGAAACGGGCGCCGGAACGGCGGCGATCGCCGCAACGACCGCGGCGGACGACGGGATAACCGCTAACCCGAAATTAACTTGAATTGAAACAGCCCGATACACAACGGGCTGTTTTAGATTTAAAATAATGCTTGAAAACGCGTTTTTATGCCGTATACATTAATTCGCATTTTGAATTATGATACAAACAATAAGAAACCGGTTCAATCTAACTAAAGGCAGGAAAATATGGAGAAAGTTCGTTTTGCGGTCGCCGGTTTAGGGCGATTAGGGAAAATTCATGCGAATCATCTCTCAAACCAGATCGCCGGCGCGGAAGTGACCGCTGTATGTTCTATCGTTGACGATGAGCTGGAATACGCGCGTAAAATCCTGGGGATCAAGGATACGTTTTCGGATTATGACGAGATGATCGCGAAAGGGGATTTTGACGCGGTTGCGATCGTGACCAGTTCCGCTGTTCACTGCGCTCAGCTGACGAAGGCGTTGGAAGCCGGAAAGCATGTGTTTTGCGAGAAGCCGCTTGGCGTTACGATCGGCGAATGTCTGGCGGCGGAAAAGGTCGTCAACGCGCATCCCGAACTGGTTTTCCAATTAGGCTTCATGCGCCGTTTCGATCCGTCCTACCGATATGCGATGGATAAGGTTCGGGATGGGAAAATCGGAACGCCGTATCTTGTCAAGGCGGTCGGACTGGATCCACTGAAATTTCTACCCGGCGCGATGAAGTTTTTAGCGACGAGCGGCGGGATATTCGTCGATATGGCGATTCATGATATCGACTTGATGCGTTGGTTTATCGGCGCCGAACCTGACTCTGTATTCGCGGCCGGTTCGACGTTCGGTTATCCGGAGATCGCTGCGCTCGGCGACGTAGAAGCCGGCTGCGCGCTGTACCGGTTCCCGAATGGGGCGATGGCGACGATTCATACCAGCCGAACAGCGCCATACGGCTACCATATCGAAACCGAAATCGTCGGAACGAAAGGCGCGATACGAATCGGCCAAGTTCCGGCGAAGAACGGCGCGGTACTGTATACCGACAGCGGCGTCGGCGTCGAATGTGTCGAGGCGTTCCCGGAACGTTTTGAAACGGCGTTCCTGGAAGAAAAACGCTGTTTCGTCGATTGTGTCCGGAATGGGAAGAAACCGGAAATCCAGGTTTCGGACGGCGTCCGCTCTGCTCAGATCGCGCTCGCGACGACGAAGGCGCTTCAAAGC
>JASBYO010000088.1 GCA_029983925.1 Flexilinea sp. | reverse complement strand
GCTGATCGAGAAGAATTGACAAAAAAAGCATGAACGGAACTATAATAAATTATTATTTGAACGTCCGGCGTTATTTTGAAAGTCGATTCATGAAAATTATTCAGACTGAACTGCCCATGAAACCCGTTCCCGCGGATCACCATCATTCGAAAAACACACCGCTCAATTCGGAGCACGTGTTAAACATTTATTGGAGGAAACAAATGAAACGTCATATCTTATTACTCTGCCTTTTGGCTCTTGTCGCTATCGTCGTTGTTCCGGTTGCCGCGCAAAGCGGGGAACTCAAAGTCCTTTGTACGCCGCAGGAAATGTGGTGCAAAGGCATGGAAGAAGCATTCGAAGCGCTTTATCCTGAAATCGACGTGGAATGGCTGCGGATGTCTTCCGGCGAAGCGTTAGCGAAAGTCATGAGCGAAAACGGCGAACCGACCTACGATATTTGGTGGGGCGGCCCGATGGACAGTTTCGTCGCCGCTTCCGACGCCGACTTGCTTGAAGTTTACGACGCGCCCAACTACGCGAACGTTCTTGACGATAAAAAAGACCTGATCATTTCGCCGAAGAAAGATTACGTCGGCGTTTATATCGGTTCGCTTTCTTTCGTATCGAATCGCGACTTCTTAGACGAACATGGCGTTGAAGCGCCGAAATCGTACGAAGACATCCTGAAACCGGAATTCAAAGGCCAAATCCTCATGGCGCATCCGTCGACCTCCGGAACGGCGTACACCTTCATCTCCACGATCCTCCAGATCATGGGCGAAGAAGCCGGCTGGGAATATATCAAGAAGTTCAACGATCAGGTCGCGATGTATACGAAATCGGGTTCCGGCGGCGGTAAATTCGTCGCGACCGGCGAATTCGGCATGGTCGTCATGTTCTCCCACGACGGCGTCAAGGAAATCGACGACAACGGCGCGAATCTCGTCATCTCTTTCCCTGAAGAAGGAACCGGCTACGAAATCGGATCCCAGGCGATCCTGAAAGGCGCGAAGAACCTCGAAAACGCGAAACTCTGGTACGATTGGGCGCTGACCCCCGAAGCCCAGGAACTCGGCCCGGTTTACCAGTCCTACCAGGCGCCGACAATCAAGGGCGTAGAACTTTCCCATCCGGAGCTCCTCGAAGTCAATCTGATCGATTATGATTTCGAATGGTCCGGGCTCCATCGCCAAGAATTCCAGGATAAATTCGCGAACGAAATTCAAAACGCCGAAGTCGACGAAGACGGCTTAATCAAGAAATAAACAATAACCGTAATTTCTTTCATACTGCGTTCTGAAAGGGACGCAGTATGAAACTCCATAGTTAAAATCCAACTCCCCGGGAGCGACGAAATGAACTTATCAGACGGAACGATCGAAACAAAACCGAGGCTTAATAAATTCCGGCAGAAAATCGAAGAATTTCGCCTTATCGGTCAAGATCCAATCATGATGATCGCGCTTATTTTCTCCGCGATTTTCGTCTTGGTCTTCGTTTTTCTACCCATCTTCCGAACGATCGGACGCGGTTTTTTCACCGACGCGGGACAATTCGACTTGACCAACTTTGCGCGATACTTTGATCGAACGCCGCTGGACGGCCTGAA
The DNA here is from genome assembly GCA_029983925.1 of Flexilinea sp. Lineage (GTDB taxonomy): Bacteria > Chloroflexota > Anaerolineae > Anaerolineales > Anaerolineaceae > Flexilinea. The sequence continues at coordinate 9,449 of JASBYO010000088.1, read as the reverse complement.
TACCGCTTTACGTAAAATCGGATTAATCCTCGGCGAAACCGATAATTACGGACGAACTTACCGAACGATGCTGAAGGATACGCTGATCATGGGCATTTTGACAGCGACCGCCGGCACGATCGTCGGATTTATTTTCGCTTACGCAACGGTTCGCTGCGACATTCCCGGAAAAAAATTCGTCCATCTTTTAGCGCTCGTGCCGACCGTTTCGCCGCCGTTCGCCGTCGCAATCGCGATGATTCAGCTTTTCGGCCGCAGCGGGCTGATCTCCAAGCAGATACTGGGGATCAAGGTCACGCCCGGAATGAACGATATTTACGGATTGGACGGATTGGTCATCGTCCAAACGCTGACGTTCTTTTCTGTCGCCTACCTGATGCTGCGTTCGATGATGGAACGGCTTGATTCTTCGATGGAGGAAGCGGCGGAAACCCTCGGCGCGTCGCGTTTCTATATCTTCCGAACTGTAACGCTGCCGTTGCTTACCCCCGGGATCGCCGCGTCTTTTATGCTTCTCTTCGTTGAGTCGCTGGCCGATCTCGGCAACCCGCAATTTATTTCGGGTCAGAAAACCGTCCTTTCGTCGCAAATCTACATGGCGATTATCGGCGAATTCAATTATCAGAAAGCCTCCGCCATCTCGCTCGTATTGCTGATTCCGACGCTGATCGTTTATATTTTCCAGCGTTATTATATTTCGAAAAAATCGTACGTCTCGGTCACAGGGAAACCGACCGTCGGGCGCGTTTACGAAAAAAGCATGGTGATCCGCCGTTTTTTCGCGATTATCGTTTATCTCATCTGCGCGTTTATCGTTATCGTTTACCTGACCGTTATCGCCAGTTCGTTCGTCAAGAACTGGGGCGTCAATTACTCGCCGTCGTTGAATAACTGGGAAAAACTATTCAGCCGCGGGCTGGAATCCATCCTGGACACAACGTTCCTGAGCCTGTACGCGACGCCGTTCGCCGCGCTGCTCGGAATGGTCATCGCTTACCTGGTCGTCCGAAAGACTTTCGTTGGAAAAGAAGTCCTCGATTTCGGCTCGAATATCGGCGGCGCCGTTCCCGGTACGATCGTCGGGATGGGTTTTATCCTGATTTTCAACTTCCAAAACGCGTGGATTATCTGGCTGCTTTTGGCCGTCGCCGCTTGGTTCTACGTCAGCTGCGTTTCAAAACAGCGTTCCGAACGCTTCTTGATCCTCGTTCCGGGCGTCCTTTTAGGACTGTTCCTGAGCGGTTTATCCGATGGCGGGATCCTTTGGGGCGCGAACGGCTATTTCGGACTCAATTTTTCCAAATTAACCGGCGCCGCAACCGCGGCTGAGACGGTCGGCTGGGGAATCGGGCTGGCAAACCTCTATTACCTCCTTGGCGCGGTCTTCCTGATCGTGGGACTCTTCCTGCGCGTTCAGCCGAACGGGAAACCGATCGGAAAAATCGCGATTTGGACCGGCTTCTATCTGGCCGCCTGCCAGCTCATTCTGAAACTGACAAAACCGCTTCGGATTTTCGGGAAAACGAATCCGATCCGCTGGCTGCGGACGATCCTGACATCGCTCGCCGATTATCTTGAAGTTCCGTTTGCGATCCCGCCGTTCTTTCTGGGCGTCTGTCTGTTCTTTATATCCGCGCTGATTATTTACGCTTACCGCGGAAAATTTGCGGTCCTGCTGCGGACGATATTGATGATCCTTTCGGTCGCGATGCTGTTTACCGGCGATCAGATGAAGATGAACGGAACCGCGTATATCATCCTCTTCGCCTTCCTCGTCCGATCGCTCCCCGCGTCAGTCCGGTCCGGCGTCGCCTCGCTCCAGCAAATCGACAGTTCGATCGAAGAAGCGTCGACGATCATGGGCGGCGACAGTCAGTATACCTTCCGCAAAGTCACGCTGCCGCTCATCCTTCCGGCCTTCATGACCGGGCTGATCTTCAGCTTCACGCGGCACATGACGTCGCTTTCGGCGATTATCTTCCTCGTCAGCTCCAAATGGCAGATTGTGACCGCCTCGATCATGAGCGGATGGGAACAGGACGGGATCAGCTTCGCCGCGACCTATTCGTCGGTCATCATTTTCATCGTTTTGATCTTTATCGGCGTCATGGGATTCGTGACGCGCAAGGTCTTGAAAATCGACTCGAATATCGATATCAACGCCGGAATTTAATTCAGGAGAAATTAAACAATGTACTTAGAAATCGAAAACGTTTCAAAAATCTTCGCGGCCCGCGGCGGCGGAAAAGAAGTCGTGGCTGTCAACGACGTCAGCCTGTCGATTCATAAAGGCGAATTTGTGACGATGCTCGGGCCTTCCGGCTGCGGGAAAACGACGATGCTGCGGATTGTCGCCGGTTTTGAATTCCCGACGAAAGGAAATATCGTTCTCGACGGAAGAAACCTGAATCAGGTCCCGACCCATAAACGCGATATGTCGATGGTCTTCCAGAGTTACGCCATCTTCCCTCATCTTAACGTCCGGGAAAATATCGCTTACGGTCTAAACGTTCAGAAAGTTTCCGCCGACGACCAGAAAAAGAGAATCGACCGCGTCCTGGAGATGGTTCATCTCGAAGGCTACGAGAACCGCGCGCCGAACCAGCTTTCCGGCGGCCAGCAGCAGCGCGTCGCCTTGGCGCGCGCCTTGATCATGGAACCGAAAGTCCTCCTGATGGACGAACCGCTTTCCAACCTGGATACGAAACTACGCGAGGCGATGCGCTTCGAGATTCGCGAGCTCCAGCGAAACCTCGGGTTCACTTGCCTTTACGTTACGCACGATCAACTCGAAGCGATGGTCCTGTCCGATAAAGCGCTGATTATGAACGCCGGCAGCATTGAACAATACGGTTCGCCGCGTGAGATTTACCGTTATCCGAAAACGCGATTCGTCGCCGATTTCATCGGCCGCGCCAACTTCGTTCCCGGCGAGATCGTCGGACGCGACGGCGATAAAGTCGATATCAAAATGGGCGAGATGAAACTCTCGATTACGGATCCCGTTTACCGGGATTTCGCCGTCGGAGATGCGGTCGACGTCGTGCTGCGGCCGGAAATAATCAAGGTCGACCGAGACTCAGGCGCCGCCGACGCGACCGTCAGGCAAGCCGCGTATTTAGGCGAATCGGTCGAATATATCCTCGATTTCCTCGGCCAGCGAATCTCCGCGAAAGAAACGGATCCGACCCGGCTGAGGGTTATTGAACCGGGGACGCCCGTCAAACTCTCTTTCCCGGAAAGCTGTATCCACATGATTAAAGCCGAATCGTAACGCCGGGTCCAAAGAGGGACGAGCGAAGGTATCGTCCCTCTTTTTCATTTAACCGAACGACGATTCGCACGGCGCGTCGGCCGGCAAAAAATACGGCAAGGCCCGATGAAAATCATGGTTATAATTACCGACAGTTATGAACCGATTCTTTTGTAAGAAAATGATTCGCTTACGTCTCAGCGCAATTAAAAACGAACCCTTAGCGCAGCTCGATCGAATCTTTCACAAGAAAAACTGCCGGAAGCCGAACCGGGAATGGATCGCGTCGCTTACAGCAGCGGTTTGGCACAGCATCCTGAAACAAAAAAAATTCTTATATCAATCCCGCAATTCAATAAAGAACCTGATCGACATGGTTGAAAACGCAGCGGCGGCCACGCTGAAACCGCAGAACCTATGCCGTCCGCTTCTTGTCGGGGATTGGATCGCGATCGACGCCCGACTCGTTTTTTTTCGGGAACCGAGCCGATCTATCCGGACTGACACAACCGATATCGTTCCTTTTTTCAACAATCTTCTTCAAATTCTGAACCGGAAATCGCGAAAAGTATTGTTGGTTTTTCCCGATACGGATCCGCTCCCAGAAGCTCCCGAAGGAAAGCTGATCCCGATTCATGCGCGCGATTTTATCCGGAAAATCGCGAAAGACCCGGATAAAAAAGGAACTATAATCTTTCTTTCGCGTCCGCCTTTGGAGTTTCTATTTAGAGCAGGCCCCGTTAAGGCGGAGGCAATTATTTTCAACGATCCGGTCCAGCTTCGCGCGCTCCTCGCCCCGTTTCGAATTAACGAACAATCAAAAAAAACGCTGGAGAAAATCGTTTCGGATTCATTATTAGACGGTTTTAAAACGGTCGTTCCTGAGACGATTCGGGGATTCTTCCTCGCCGGACCGCCAGTGTTTTTCTTGCTAAAAAAATTGGCGCGAATCGCGGAAAACGATCCGGAAGCTTGCTTCGTCTTTTGCGGAAATTTCGCCCTTCCGATTTTGAACCTGTTCGCGCGAGTCATCGATCCGGATCGCTGCGTCTTTTCGCTCGGCGCTGAGTTGGAACCGCTCCCGAACGACAGCCGGCGGGCAACTATCGTCCGGATTCCGCTGGGGACAGAGGCCCAGAATCCGGAGACAGGTCACTTTTATAAAAACGCCCCGGGATTAATAAATTCAGGACAAAATCTCAATACATATTGTGATTTAATCGTGGCCCTATCGCGGCGCCATCCGCTTGACTACGCGAATTTTACGGATGGCATGAGCTTGTTTGTTATTGGACTATGGGCGGAGATTGACGATTATAAGAATCCGCTTAGCCAAGGCGAAGAAGCGTTCTGGCTGGATGAAATCGGAAAATATTTAGAAATCGTCGACGAAAGCGCAAAATGATCCTCTATCACGCCTTAACGACCTATCACTTCCTGAGCTGCATCATTCATCGCCTGCTGTATCATCCGCAGGACAAAGCAATTTTATTAGTCGACGCGAATGACTTGCCGCGGCTTGGATATTCGGATTACGGGAAGATTATCGAATCCGGACTTTTCGATCGCGTGATTCGGTTCCCATCAGCGCAAATTATCGATCCCGCCTCAGTCATCCGACTGAATCCATTTTTCGAAAAATTGCTGTCGCCGAGTAAAATTCAAGATTTCGAGAAATTCTATATCGCCGGAATCCATTCCGACTTCGCGCTTTACTTATCAACCCATCAAATTCGGTTCTCAGCTTTTGAAGACGGCGCAGGCTTATTAAGCAGGCAGCATGAATTCATAACCGGATTATCAACCAACTTCCCGGATCGGTATCGGTTATTAAAACGATACGGCTTAGCCGACTTTTCAAGCGCGGAAATCGAGCGAATCTTCATCCATGAAAACGCACAGCTGCCGAACTTCCAGGATCCGCGGACCGAACCCTTCGATGTCGTGTCCGGCTTCAGCAGCTTGAAAAAGCCGCAGCAAGATGCGATCTTAAATTGGTTTGGCGCATCCAACATTGATCCGGTCCGAATCGAACAGAAAAACAGCCTCTTGCTGACACAGTCACTTTCTTCGAATCGTTTCATGTCGTTTGAAAGCGAATGCCGCATGCTTAAAAGGATCGTTTCAACGTATGCTACCGAATCAGAGCTGCTGATCAAGCCTCACCCGGATAATCTTCTTCCGATTGAGACGATGTTCCCGAGCGCCTGCGTTTTACCCGCATCATTCCCGCTCGAATTATTCCCGATCGTCAGCCCGCGGAAATTGTCGCGCTTAATCGAAATTGATTCCGCCGGAGCCAGAGCCATTAATTTCTTTTTCGATCAAACTGTCAAGCTGTATTGGGGCTACTTGAGAAGTTACCGCCTGGAAGACGAATATAAAGCGGTTTTAGCTTATCTAAAAACCGTTCCTTATACGAATCCGACCCTGACAATTGGGATTGATCTGTATCATTTCGATGCGCTGACGGCCCGAATTTATCCCGATTTATCCGAAAGAATCATGAACAGAATCGAAATTACGGCATGCGGCCAGGCCGAATCCGCCCAACTTCCAGCGCGCAAACAACCGAGCTCCGTTATCATTGACGCCGAAAATGTCCGCGATTTCGATAACGCGCGAGTCAATTCGATTCTATACGCTTGCCTCGATCAGGGAGGACGCGTTGCCGTTATCAACAATTTACGCGGAAACTCGATCGAGGAAAGATTTCCGGCCCTGAAATCGGGCCATCGCGAAGCCCGGCTGATTGACGCCAAATCCGAAATCGGGACGTCGAAACGGCTGATCTTAATTTATGATTCGTCTCTGAATCGCGTTAGACAGGCGGAACAATGAAACCTGAACGACGAAAATTAATTCTCTTCGGCGCCGGCGGACACTGCCGATCTGTAATCGATTCGATCGTCCGCGAGCAATTTTCCGAAATTGTCATCCTCGATAAAAAGGCCTCCCTGATCGGGACAAAAATCGACGGGATACCGGTCGTCGGGATCGATGACGCGCGAACCGATTTACGCAAACAAGGTTTTGACCAAGCGTTCATAACTTTAGGCGGAACGGTTTCAAATTCGCTCAGAAGCCGAATCGCGTCAATTTTAGTTTCGGAAGGTTTTTCGTTCCCGATTATCCGCGATCCTTCCGCGATCATTTCCCCGTCATCCTGCATTGCGGAAGGTACGTTTATTGCGAAAGGCGTTATCGTTAATTGCGGCGCAAAAATCGGGAAGCATGTCATTCTGAACAGCGGGTGTATTATTGAGCACGATTGCAAAATCGGCGATTTCTGCCATATTGCTCCCGGCGCATGTATGTCCGGATCGGTCACCATCGGCGCGAATAGTCATGTCGGAACCGGCGCGTCCATCCGGCAATCCGTTACAATTGGACATAACGCGACGATCGGCGTCGGCAGCGCCGTTATAAACGATATCCCGGATCACTGCGTCGCTTACGGTGTTCCCTGCAAGGTGGTAAAAAATGGCTGATAAAACTCTAATTATCGCGGAAGCCGGCGTCAATCACAACGGAGATCCAAACCTGGCGTTCCGCCTGATTCGAGCGGCTGCCGAAACAGGCGCCGATATCGTTAAATTCCAAACGTTCACGCCGAAATTATTAGCGACGAAAGCCGCCGGAAAAGCGGAATATCAGGTAAAGAATGAAGGGGAAGGCACGTCTCAGCTGGAAATGCTCCAAAAGCTTTACTTGCCCGAAAACGCTTATCCGGCCTTGATAAACGAATGTACGGAGACCGGAATCGAATTCCTTTCGTCCCCATTCGACCTTCCCAGCATCGATTTCCTCCTCGGCCTCGGTATCAAGCGTTGGAAGATTCCATCTGGAGAAATCACAAATTATCCATACCTGAAGAAAATCGCCGCCTGCCCGGGACAAATTATCCTGTCAACCGGAATGGCAACGCTTCAGGAAATCGAAGCGGCGATCAAGATCTTACGCCCGAACACAGCGCGGGGATTAATCCTGCTCCATTGCAATACGGAATACCCGACCCCGTTTCCTGACGTAAATTTACGGGCGATCGAGACGCTTCGACGCGAATTTGGGTTTCCCGTCGGCTATTCGGATCATACAGCAGGGATCGAGGTCGCCGTCGCCGCCGTCGCTTTAGGCGCGGCCGTTATCGAAAAACATTTTACGCTGGACCGCAGCCTGCCCGGGCCGGATCACCAAGCTTCCATTGAACCAAACGATTTCAAACGTATGGTTCAATCTATCCGGAATATCGAATCCGCGCTCGGGAACGGTCAAAAAGCCCCGTCGCAATCCGAATCCAAAAATATCCCGATCGTACGGAAAAGTCTTGTCGCGGCGCGGCGAATTTTAGCCGGCGAAACGTTTAGCGACGAAAACCTGACGACGAAACGTCCCGGGACGGGGATTTCTCCGATGCTTTGGGAATCGGTCGTCGGCCGAAAAGCCAAAAGGAATTTTGAAGCAGATGAAATGATAGAGCTATGAAAAAACGAATCGCAATCGTCACTTCCACACGGGCTGATTGGGGCTTGCTGAAACCTCTCGCCGATCAATTTAAATCAAGCGACTGGGCGGAACCGCTTATTTTCGCGACCGGAACCCACTTTTTAGAATCCTTCGGGTCAACGTACCAATACATCCTCAAGGACGGATACCAAATCAGCGAGCGTATCGATTCACAGCTCTTCCCAAACTCCGCCGCATCCGTCAGCAAGTCGCTGGCGCTGACAGCGATCGGATTCGCCGACGTCTTTCAGCGAAACCGCCCGGACTTAACCGTTATCCTCGGCGATCGTTACGAAATTCTCGCGGTCGCGGTCGCAGCGGCGAACGAACGGATCCCGATCGCGCATCTTCATGGCGGCGAACAAACCGAAGGCGCGCTCGACGAATCTTACCGCCACGCAATCACCAAATTCGCGACGTTTCATTTCACGTCCTGCGAAACATACCGGAAGCGCGTTATCCAACTCGGCGAAGATCCAAAACGCGTATTCAACGCCGGCGCAATCGGGATCGATAATATTTTACGCATGCCCTACGCGTCGAAAGATGAACTTTCGAATCTCATTCAGCGGGACCTGGCCGATAGACAATACGCGCTGATAACGTTTCATCCCGAAACAACGGCCAGCGAACAGAAAGGCAAAAAACAATTAGAGACATTCCTATCCGCGCTTGAGAGCTTCCCTGAAACCCTGTTCCTTTTCACGCTTTCCAACGCCGATTTAGGCGGACTATCCTATAACGCCCGGATCCGCGAATTCTGTGAAAAAAGCGCGAATCGAATCGCGGTTAAATCGCTTGGGAATTATTATTATCTTGCCGCGATCCGCGGCGCGGCCTTCGTCCTCGGGAACTCTTCCAGCGGCATCATTGAAGTTCCGTATTTTCATGTTCCGACAGTTAACGTCGGCGACCGTCAAAAAGGGCGCCTCGCGCCGGAAAGCGTGATCCATTGTCCTGCCGAGCGGGACGCAATCATCGCCGCAATCCGCCAAACGCAGCAGCCGGATTTCCTCCGGAAAATTCAAACCATGACCCAAATCTACGGCGACGGCCACGCGGCGGAAAAAATCGCGTCGATATTGCGGGAAAAACTGATTACGGACGAAGACAGCGAAAACCTGAATCGGAAACCTTTCTTCGATTTACCCTAATTTTAGCAGTTTCGATAAAGGCCGAAAGATTAAAAGACCTGATTTTACGTTTGCTAATTTCTTATTCCTTGATGATCGGTTAAAATCAGATTCATAAAATAAACAAAGAGGTCATTTCATGATACTTTACATTGGTTGGACGAATCTAATGTTAATGAACATCTTCAACATTCATTCAACCATAAATAAAGACAAAGAAGCAGTCGTCCTGATTATCGACAGCTCATCCGTCGATCCTGAAATCGCGGATTATTTTTCTAAATCCAAATCATTCGTTAATTCATATATTATCCCGACCCAACTGACGATAAGCAAATACACGACACGGAAAGAAAAAATCAAACATCTTTCAGACGTACTGTTTTATTCGAAAAACATTCTGCGTTATTACGAGTCAACGATGCCCCCCAGCCTTAAAGGCTTTGAGTTTGACGAAGTTTACGTACCGGGATTCTTTTATAATATCGTTTTCTTTCTGGAAATTATCAACCGAAGAAATAAGATAAACCATATCAAATTTTATGAATTCGGCGTGG
>JASBYO010000087.1 GCA_029983925.1 Flexilinea sp. | reverse complement strand
CGGATTTCCAATTTTCGCGGTCCCGTTAAAACTAAAGCTTTCATAAAACACCTCAATTCATTTCACGATTAGACAAGAACATATTTCTCTACTACCGCTTCCGCCAGATCCTCAATTTCTCTGCCTCGCGAACTAATTCCTCCCGAAAACCCGGATGGCTGATTGAAATTAACGCTTCGGCGCGTTCCCATGAACTCAGTCCTTTCAACTTCGCTTTCCCATATTCCGTAACGACGTAATGAACGGTCGTCCGCGGATCCGTCACGATCGATCCGGGCAGCAATGCCGGCACGATTCGGGAATAAATCCGCCCGGATTTATCGCAATAAGTCGAAGAGAGACAAATAAAACTCTTCCCGTTTCGCGAATGACTCGCGCCGATTACAAAATCGAGCTGACCGCCCGGACCGCTGATCTGACGTCCGGCCATCGATTCAGCGTTAACCTGACCGAATAAATCGATCTCGATCGCGTTATTAATCGAGATAAACTGATCGTTTTGAGCGATAACGTACGGATCGTTGACATAATCGACCGGCGCAATCATCAGCTCCGGGTTATTATCGATAAACGAATAGAGTTCGGCCGAACCGGCGGCGAAAGTATAAACCTGTTTTCCGGGATCGGTCGTTTTTCTTGTTCCGTTGATCTTTCCCGCTAACGCTAATTCCATCAAACTGTCGACATACATTTCCGAATGGACCCCTAAATCGGTCAAACCGGATTCAGCAAGCATCAGCCCGACCGCGTTCGGCATACTGCCGACGCCCAGCTGCAGACAGGCTCCATCCGAAATTTCCGTCATGATTTCCGCCGCGACTTTCCGATCGATCTCCGTCGGCTCTTTCGTCCCCAGCGTCGGAAGCGCGCGATCCGATTCGACGATCCGATCGACGGCGGAAATATGGATCGCTTCGTCATACTTTCCCAACGCCCGCGGCATATTTCGATTAACTTCCAATACGACGGTTTTCGCCTTCCGGCAAATTTCCGCAGTCGCCCCGCAGGACGGACCGAAATTGAAAAAACCGAACCGATCCATCGGACAGACGGTTATAAAAGCGACGTCGACCGATTCGATTTCCTGCCGATAAAATAGCGGCAATTCCATAAAACGCAGCGGGATATGAAAATACGCTCCCATCTTCGAAAGCCGACGGTCGAGAGCGCTGTAATAATAACTGTTGAAAGTGAAGGTCGATTTGCCGGCCGCCTGATTCGCTTCCATGACATACGGCGTATGAAGGCTAAGCAGTCCGCGCAGCTTAACATCATCCAATTCATGGGCGCGCTCCGCCAACGCCCGATCGCAAGCCTCCGGCATCGCGACATTGAAACAGTAATCAATCCAATCCCCGGACTTGACGACCTTGACCGCTTCCTGAGCGGAAACTAATTTCGACTCGTATTCTTTCTGAAAATCGCGCATCAATTAAAAATTCCCCGTCGCTTAACGATCGTTAAGATCTGATCAAATCTGAAACGGATTTCAAGCTCCCGTCCAGCACGTTTCTGAAGCTCTACCGCTCCGCGAGTTCCTTTAAATAACGGTATTTTTCTCTCGCCGCGATCGACGCCCGTTCGTACAGTTCGCTTGCCTTCGCCGCATCGCGCAGCTTAAGAGATTGATAGCGGACTTCCTGATCCATGAAGTCTTCGAGCGCTTTCGCCGGCTCCTTAGAATCGAGCCGGAACGGATTTTCTCCTTTCGCCGCCAGTTCCGGATTAAACCGGTACAAGTTCCAATAGCCGGATTCAGTCGCTAATTTCGCCTCCTTCAACGAATTTCCCATACCCGCTTTGATCCCATGATTAATACACGGCGCATAAGCGATAACCAACGATGGGCCTTTATAAGCCTCCGCCTCCGCCAGGATCCTGATCGCATGATTCATATCCGCGCCTAACGAGATTTGAGCGACGTAGATATATCCGTAGGTCATCGCGATCAAACCTAAATCCTTCTTAGGCGTCACCTTTCCTCCGGCGGAAAACTGACCGACCGCGCCCAGCTGACTCGCCTTCGACATCTGGCCGCCGGTATTCGAATATAATTCCGTATCTAAAACGATACAGTTAATATCCTCATTTTGCGACAGCACATGATCCAAACCGCCGAAGCCGATATCGTACGCCCATCCGTCTCCGCCGACCATCCACATCGATTTCTTCGATAAGTATTCCCGGTTATCCAAAATTTCCGACCGCGCTTTTTCAATCGGATCATCCCGAAACGTCAGGGCGCTCAACGCTGAAACGACGCGATCGCGCCGGGCCATCGTTCCGTTCCCCTCGTCCTGATTCTCGATCCAATCGGTCAGAACCGCCCTGATTTCGTCGCCGATCTCAGCGCAGCTAAGGATCGCCTCGATCCAGGCGGCGATCTTTCGGCGCTGGTCCCGGATCGCCAGAAGCATTCCGTAGGAAAATTCAGCGTTATTCTCAAAAACCGAATTTGACCAAGCCGGACCGAATCCGGCGTCGTTAACCGTATACGGGGAAACGGGCATCGCCGCGCCCCATGCCTGGGTACAGCCGGTCGCGTTGGCGATAATCATCCGCTCGCCGAACAGCTGCGTCAGCAGCTTGACATACGCCGTCTCGCCGCAGCCGGCGCACGCGCCTGAAAACTCCAAAAGCGGCTGCTCGAACTGGCTGCCTTTGATCGTATGGCGATCAAACGGATTCTCCTTCGCCGGCAACTTCATCAGCGCTTCCCAATGCGCCGCTTCCGCTTTCGATTCCGCTAACGGTTTGAACCGCAGCGCTTTTTCTTTCGCCGGACAGGTATTAATGCAAACGCCGCAGCCCTGACAATCAAGCGCGCTGACCTGCATTCGGTATCGGTACGCCGCCAATCCTTTGCCTTTCGCCTGCGCAAGGCGGATCGTTTCAGGGACGTTTTCCGCCTCTTCTTCCGTTAGTAAAAACGGGCGGATCGCCGCGTGCGGACAGACAGCGGAACACTGATTGCATTGAATACATTTTTCCGCGTCCCATTCGGGAATATGGGTCGCGATCCCCCGTTTCTCGTACTTGGACGTTCCGAGCGGAATCGTTCCGTTTACGACCGATTCGAAAGCGCTGACCGGGATCCTATCGCCTTTCTGCTGATTTGAGGGAATAAGAATTTTTCTAACGTATTCGGGTGCGTCGATTTCGGGTTTCGCTTCTGCGATTAAATCCGCTTCGTCGGATAAAACCGCCAACCGGAGCGCTTCCGCCCCCATATCGACAGCCTGAAGATTCTTTTGGACGACCGCCTCGCCTTTTTTCCCGTAACTTTTCCGCGCCGCGTCTTTCATGAATTCTTTCGCAACCGCGTAATCGATAACGCCGGTCAAATAAAAGAAAGCCGATTGCAGAATTGTATTCGTTCGATTTCCCAGCTCCAACTCCGCCGCAATTTTCGACGCGTCGATCGCGTAAAGGCGAATTCCGTTTTCCCGAATATATTCGCGAACGCCTTTCGGAAGTTCGCGCGACAATTCGGCGTCGCTCCAGGGACAATTCAATAACAACGTCCCGCCCGGCTTAAGCTCCCGGACAAGATCGAATTTCTTGATATACGACGGCTCGTGACAGGCGACAAAATCGGCGTTTTCGAGGATCGTATAATGAGATCGGATCGGATTCTTCCCGAAGCGGAGATGCGATTTCGTGATACCGCCGGATTTCTTCGCGTCATATTCAAAATACGCCTGAACATAGAGATCGGTATGTTCGCCGATAATCTTGATCGCGTTTTTATTCGCGCCGACCGTTCCGTCCGAACCGACGCCCCAGAATTTACACTGCAGCGTTCCGTCGGAAGGGAGCCGATAATCGGAGGGAGATAAGGACAGGAAAGTCACGTCGTCGGTAATACCGACGGTAAAAAACTTCTTCGGATTCGCCGCCCGCGCGTTATCGAAACAGCTGTAAATCATATCGGGCGTAACGTTCTTCGACGACAGCCCGTACCGTCCTGAAAAAATCTCAACTTGACGGCGCGGTTCATGTTCCGCCAGGGCAGCGCAAACGTCCAAATATAAAGGTTCCGCCGCCGCTCCCGGTTCTTTCGTCCGATCGAGAACCGTTACGCGCCGGCAGGCCGCGGGCAGCTCGGCGATAAAGCGATCGGTCGAAAACGGCCGGTATAAACGCGCCTGAATAAAACCGAGTTTTTCGCCCTTCGCGTTCAAATCATCGACGACTTCACGGATAATCCCGGAAACCGACCCCATCGCGACGATAACATGATCCGCGTCCGGCGCGCCGTAATAATTAAAAAGCCGGTAATCAGTCCCGAAATCGCGGTTAAGCGCGTCCATATACGATAGAACGATTCCCGGAAGCCGATCGTAATAACGGTTGATCGCTTCGCGATGCTGAAAGAAGGTATCCGGGTTTTCGACTGCCGAACGCTGATCCGGGCGTTCCGGATTCATTCCGCGCTTCCGAAACGCGCGCAGCGCGTCGCGGTCCAAATTTGCCGCCAGCCAATCGTAATCGAGAACGCGGATTTTTAAGATTTCATGAGACGTCCGGAAGCCGTCGAAAAAATGAATAAACGGGATCCTTCCGCGGATCGCCGACAAATGCGCGATCGCCGCGAAGTCCATACATTCTTGCGCGTTCGCGCTCGCCAACTCCGCAAAACCGGTCGTCCGCGCCATCATAACGTCGCTGTGATCGCCGAAAATCGAAAGCGAATGCGTTCCGATCGTCCGCGCCGCGACGTGAATAACGGCGGGCAGCAACTGACCCGCCATCCGATACATCGGAGGGATCATCAGCATCAACCCTTGCGAAGACGAAAACGCCGTCGCCAACGCGCCCGCTTCCAACGCGCCGTGCAGCGCGCCGGCTGCGCCGATTTCGGATTCCAACTCCCGAACGGTAACGACCTGTCCGAAGAGGTTTTTCTTCCCCGCCGCAGCCCAGGCGTCCATATGCTCCGCCATCGGACTGGACGGCGTAATCGGATAAATTGTACTGACATCCGAAAAAGCGTAAGCGATATGCGCCGCCGCCTCGTTCCCATCCATCGTTCGATACTTCATTCCCATCCGATATTCTCCCTTTTATCATCAGAAAAATTATGTTTTATGTAAACGTTCTAAAAGATTTCCCCTCCGCCGGATAAACCCGAGCCAGAACCTTTTTACTTATCTATGCGAATCTCTGACCATCCGCGAGCAGATATTCACCCTGCGCTTAGAATAATCGATCTCCCCACTGAAAATCAGCCGTCTCAATCCGTAAACGGTTCGAGGCGACCGGTTTCATTAAGCGCGACGCAACCGCGATATCGTCACTCATCAGCCATAAATCCCGATCATCCCGATCGATAATGACCGGCATGCGCGAATGATAGCGCGCCGCGGCTTGGTTAGGTTCGGTCGTAATAATCGCGGCGGAATAGACTTCGTTCCCGTTCGCATCCATCCAATATTCCCAAATCGCGCCGAACGTAAAAATCGGCTGGTCGACCAACGAAAAACGATACGGGATTTTTCTCCCGCTGACCGCGCTCCACTCAAAATAAGACGTCGCCGGGATTAAGGCGCGACGGCGGCGAAACGCGTTGCGAAACGCCGGCCGTTCCATAATCGTTTCAGCGCGCGCATTAAACGTCTTCCGCGCGATCGAAACGTCTTTCGCCCAGGACGGGACTAAACCCCAATAGTAAAAATCAAGCGCGCGTTTCAGCGCGTCGGTCAGAATCGGAACGGCGCCGCCGGGATGAAACTGATCCGACGGTTCGAATTCGGGAGGAAGCGTTATCAGGCTCAATTCTCCCGCTAATTCGTCCAGCTGTGCCGTCAATGAAAAACGTCCGCACATAAAATTGTTTCAGTTTTCCAGAAAGCGATCCAACAGAAACCGCTTGATCGCTTTGACCGTTCCGAGCCGATCGTCACGGGAAACGCCGTGACCGGATATCTCTGAATGATACTCGATCCAATTCGGATGCGCTTTAAGCTGCACCTCGGCGATCTCGCGCGAAACGATCGCGCCCAACGCCGGATTCCCGGTTACCAACAACGCCGGCAGCGTGATTTTTGCGCTGTGTTCCTGCCAATCGCGCGCCAGAGACGGGATAACCGCCAACGCGTCAAACGACGCCTGCTGTTTCGCCTTTGCCCAAGCGCGGTAATCGGCTTCAATCCAATTCGGATTCCGGGAACGGATATTCGCGACCAGCTCGTCATACGACAGGGAGCGATACGCTTTCAGGTCAGTCTCAAACGCCGCATAAGCGTCCGCGATCGACGCGTCGGTCACCGAAGCGGGATCAATCCAGGGCGGATCGATCAGAACCAATCCCCGGAACAGGTCTCCGAACTGTCCGCCCAAATACGCCGTAATCGCCGCGCCCATCGAATGTCCGATGATAACCGAACCGGCGATTCCCAGTTCATGGACGAGCGCCACAACGTCGTCCGCCATCGCGGCAACGCGATAGTCGCCGTCCGGCGTCAGGCTTGAATACCCATGTCCGCGCATGTCAGGGAAAACGACGTCGTAAGAAAAAGCCAATTCGGCGACGAGCGAATTCCAGATCATACCGTTGTCGGTCAGCCCATGGATCAGGAGTACCGGCGGAAGATCGCCTCCCGTCCGCTGGTACGCGATACGGACCGGACCGGAATGAATGCTGCCGCGAAGCAGTTTCATCGTTTAATCGCCTTTCGAAATCTTGATTCCGGAACTCGTTCCGATCCGCGTTGCGCCTGCCTCGATCATAGCTTTTGCGTCCGCCGCGCTGCGAACGCCGCCGGACGCCTTGACTTCGACCATTTCTCCGACCCATTTTTTCATATTGCGAACGTCGTCAACCGTCGCCCCGCCGGTTGAAAATCCGGTCGACGTCTTGACAAAGTCCGCGCCGCAAGCTTTCGAAATCAAACAGGCGATTTTCTTTTCTTCCTCCGTCAACAAACAAGTTTCAATAATAACTTTAACTAACGCGCCGCTGAAATGCGCCGCGTTGACAACGGCTAAAATATCTTTCGCGACCATACGGTAATCGCGACTTTTCAGCGCGCCGATATTAATAACCATGTCGATTTCGGTCGCGCCGTTTTCGACCGCGCAGCTCGTCTCAAACGCTTTCGCCTCCGGAATCATCGCGCCTAACGGGAACCCGACCACACTGCAAACGGCAACCGACGATCCGCGCAGCAGTTCGGCGCATAAACGCACCCAACAGCTGTTCACACAGACGGACGCGAAACGATTTTCACGCGCCTCTTTACAAAGATTAACGATCTGATCCACAGTCGCGTCGGACTTTAAGATCGTATGATCGATCATGCTCGCCATTCTCGCCGCTTCGTCGTATTCCGCTTCGTTCTCAGCGCTGCTGACGATCACGTCAATCACCTCATCGTCGTCATCCATTGTGATCAATACGTGAGAATCCTCAAAATCGGCCAATAAGAAGTTCGGACGCGCCCCGCTCTCGCCGTATAAATCGAATTCGTCATCCCTTAAATCGTTACCGTCAAAATAATCGTCCGTCGGTTCCGGACGCTCGAATTTTTCGCAATGCTTTCTCTTGTGATCGTCTTTCATAGTATCCTCCCTTATAATCAAAATCGCGTCTCAGATCGTTTATTTCTATCGACTATTATAGCTTATCACCCCTCTTTTCGTTTGATTTGCTAAGCGTATTTTCCTGCCGTTCCGCGGAGTTCCGATACCGGGCGTTCCGGCGGAAATCGTTTCCCGCTGCGAGCCGCGAACTCGGATTAAAATATCGGCGCAAGCCGAAAATCTTTACAGCGCGTCTCGGAAATGTTATAGTTAGAATATGAATAAAAAGGAAGATTTCAAAATAGTCGCGATCGGCGGCGGTCACGGCTTGGCGACATCCTTGCGCGGATTAAAAAAAATCGCGTCAAAGCTGACCGCGATCGTGACAGTCGCGGATGACGGCGGCTCATCCGGAGCGCTGCGGCGCGATATCGGTATTCTGCCTCCCGGCGATATCCGAAGCTGTTTGGCCGCGCTTTCCGATGACGAAGAATTTCTGACGCAGATTCTTCAATACCGCTTCCCGGCGGAATCAAGCGTCGGCGGTCATAATCTGGGCAACCTGCTCCTCACCGCGCTCGCCAATATCACCGGTTCGTTCGAAGGCGGAATCGGCGAACTGAGCCGCTTGCTTTCGATTCACGGAAACGTCATGCCGTCAACGCTGACCGATATCAACTTAGTCGCCGAAATCGAGACCGAAAACGACGGCGTCCCCTGTATCGAAAGAGTCTTCGGAGAATCAATGATTCCAGAACGAAACGGACGGATCGTCGATCTTCGTATTGAACCGGCTGACGCCGCCGCGAATCCTACCGCGCTGCGCGAGATATTAAGCGCCGACTTAATCGCGCTTGGCCCCGGTTCCCTCTTCACCAGCGTCCTCCCTAACCTGAAAGTCCGCGGCATTTATCAGGCGATTCTCGCCGCTCATGGGAAAACATTCTATATCAGCAACGTATGTACGCAACCGGGGGAGACGGACGATTTTACCTGCTACGACCATGCGCGAATTATCCGCGACGCGCTCCCGGGCGCCGTCCTCGACGGCATCATTTGTAACAACAATCACGAACCCACGCTGTCCGGACCGGCGCAGTGGGTTAAAATAGAAGAGCGTCTATTAAGTGAATTCACCGTTTTTCAAGGGGATCTTATTGATGACAAATACCCATGGCGGCACGATCCCGATAAACTCGCCGCGAGCATTGTCGCGGCTTATCATAAATCGACCGCAAATGAAAAATGAAGGATCACTTTCTCACGAGCAGAAATCAATAGCAATAGGTTCAATGGAGGATCACAAATGAGTAAGATTCAAGTCGGTATCAACGGGTTTGGCCGTATCGGACGTCAAGTTCTGAAATCTCTGATCGAAAATTACAACGAAAATCTGGAAGTTGTCGCAATTAACGATCTCTTCGATATCAAAACGAACGCGCATCTCTTCAAATATGACTCAACCTACGGCCGTTTCCATGGCGACGTCGCCGTTGACGGAACCGATCTCGTCATCAACGGCAAGAAACTCCGCGTCTTCGCCGAAAAAGATCCGGGGAACCTCCCCTGGAAAGATTTAGGCGTCGATATCGTTATCGAATCCACCGGTATTTTCACCGACGCGATCGGCGATCCTGAAAAAGGGAAACCGGGCGCGAACGTTCATATCACGAAAGGCGGCGCGAAGAAAGTTATTATTTCGGCTCCGGCGAAAAACGAAGATATTACGATCGTGATGGGCGTCAATGATGATAAATATGATCCCGCCAAACATCATGTCGTCTCCAACGCTTCCTGCACGACCAACTGCTTAGCGCCGGCAGCGAAAGTCGTTAATGAGGCCTACGGGATTGAATACGGTTTAATGACGACGATTCATAGCTACACGAACGATCAGGTCATCCTCGACCAGGGTCACAAAAAAGAAATGCGCCGTTCCCGAGCCGCCGGTTTGAATATCATCCCGACGACGACCGGCGCAGCCAAAGCCGTCGCGCTTGTTATCCCGGAACTGAAAGGCCGTTTCGACGGGTATTCGCTCCGAGTTCCGACCCCGACCGTCTCCGTCGTCGACTTCGTCTGCATGACCAAGAAGAAGACCTCGAAAGAAGAACTGAACGCGCTCTTCACCGAGGCCGCCAACGGGAAACTCAAGGGCATCCTCGGCGTATCAACCGGTCAATATGATAATCCGCTCGTTTCGAGCGACTTCCGCGGCGATGCGCGCTCGTCGATCGTCGACCTGCAGTATAACGCGGTCATGGACGGGAACTTCGTCAAAGTCGTTACCTGGTACGATAACGAATGGGGTTATTCGAACCGCGCTTGCGACTTGGCTTTGATGATGGCGAAAGATCTCTAAGCCGTTCTCAGTCAAGCTGATCCAAACCATAAAAGCGATCGGTACTGGTTCCTGATCGGTCCGATCGTTTTTGATAAAACTGAAGGAGATTACCGTATGTTCAATAAGAAAACCGTTCGCGATATCGACGTGAAAGGGAAAAAGGTACTCGTCCGCGTCGATTTTAACGTTCCGCTTAAAGGCGGAAAGGTCGGCGACGATACAAGAATCCGCGGAGCCTTGCCGACGATTCAATACCTTCTCGATCAGGGCGCGGCTGTCATCCTCTGTTCCCACTTGGGCCGTCCGAAAGGGCAATTCAACCTCGATTACTCGCTTAAACCCGTCGCCGATTATTTAGCGGCGCTAATCCCGAATAAAGTCGCCTTTGCGGCGGATTGTATTAATGAACCGGCGGAAAAAGCCGTCGCCGAACTAGAACCCGGAGACGTCCTCGTACTTGAAAACACCCGCTTTTATAAAGAGGAAGAGAAAAATGACCCTGAGTTCGCCGCGAAATTAGCCGCGTTGGCCGATATCTACGTGAACGACGCGTTCGGAACGGCCCATCGCGCTCACGCTTCAACCGAAGGCGTCACACATTCTAAGCCCGGAGTCGCCGGATTCCTGCTCGAAAAAGAAATTCAATACCTGTCGTCCGCGGTCGAGAACCCGAAACGGCCGTTCGTCGCGATCCTGGGCGGCGCGAAAATTTCCGATAAAATCGGCGTTATAAAAAATCTGCTTTCCAAAGCGGATAAAGTTCTGATCGGCGGCGGCATGGCGAACACGTTCTTCAAGGCGCAGGGGTTCGACATGGCGGATTCACTCGTTCAAGACGAGGCGCTCGATACGGCGAAAGAAATTCTCGGCGCCGGATCGGAAAAGCTCGTCCTCCCGGTCGATCTCGTTATCGCGGATAAATTCGATAACGAAGCCGAGACGAAAATCATCCCGGCCGGAAATATTCCCGCCGGCTGGCGCGCTCTCGACGTAGGTCCTGAAACCGTAAAAACGTTCGCAAAATTCATCGCTGAAGCCGGAACGGTCGTCTGGAACGGCCCGATGGGCGTATTTGAAATGCCGAAGTTCGCGAAAGGGACCTTCGAAGTCGCCGACGCCGTCGCGAACAGCAGCGCGATTTCAATCATCGGCGGCGGAGATTCGGTCGCCGCGATTCAGGAATCGGGTCTTGCCGATAAAGT
This sequence comes from Flexilinea sp., assembly GCA_029983925.1. Classification (GTDB taxonomy): domain Bacteria; phylum Chloroflexota; class Anaerolineae; order Anaerolineales; family Anaerolineaceae; genus Flexilinea. The sequence continues at coordinate 152 of JASBYO010000087.1, read as the reverse complement.
GACCCATATTTCAACCGGCGGCGGAGCCTCCTTGGAGATGCTCGAAGGATTGATCTTACCCGGCGTCGCCGCGCTTCAAGATAAGTAAAGCCGAAGAATAAATATCCAACCGATCAAAACAGGCGCGGATCAAACCGCGCCTTCTTATTTTT
>JASBYO010000086.1 GCA_029983925.1 Flexilinea sp. | reverse complement strand
GGGGCAAATAGTTGCTGGGTGATTCATTCCGATATCGGTGATCTTGCCAGAATATTCACCGACAGCAATGGCGAATGGCATATCACCGACTATTGCTGTAACGAACATACACCCCTAAAGAAACTCGGGATCACATGGACTTTCGGTGGCAGAAATTGAGAAGAGAAGGCAGCAGCAAATTTCAGTTTGTCTAATTGAATATAACAATTTGAGAAACAGTAAATCAAAATAGGTTTGCTGTTTTTTTTTCTTACTCAATTTTCAAAATAAAAGCAATTAATAAATTAAAAAAGGTACTTGACAAAACGTTTCCTGGCGGGGTTATTCATGCGATTTCATGAAGTCGAGAATTTCACGATCTACCGCCTGGGGATATTCCATCGGCAGGGAATGCGACGCGTTCTCCCAGATTTTTGCTTGTACGTTGTTTCCCGCCGCGATCGCTGTTTCATAAGCTTTCACCGAATCATGAATAAAACTCTGATCCGCGAACGCCGCGTAAACCGGCATCGTCAGCCGTTTCAGCTCGATCGGAGCCGGAAAGGGAAGCTGCGGAGAAAAATAAGCCGAACCGTCGGAAATCATTTTCGCTAACGGATCGGACCGATCGATTTCCGAAGCCCCGCCGATTTCGGCGAGGATCCGGTCCCGTTGGGTTTGCGATAAGAAAGGCAGCGACGCGGGGATCATTTTTGCGTAAGCTTGCCAGCGGATCCCGGTATAAACGTATACGGGTTCGAGCAGGTTCAGCGTCGTTACCCGTTCGGGATAAAATTGCGCGTAGTTGGCGGCGAGCCATCCTCCGAAAGAGTGTCCGACCAGATGAACCTCGGTTAACTTCAGCCCCGTAAGCGCCTGATCCAACCAAAGCGCCTGGTCCTCCGCGTTCTTAATAACGGAGGTTTGAACCGAAAAGCCGGAATCGCCTAACGCGTCGAGCGCGTAAACGGTTCGTTCTTCAAGAAGATCGGGAAGGTTTTCCGCCCACATGGGAACGCCGGACGCGCGGCCGGGGAGAAGGACGATCGGCGTCTCAAAGGGACTCTTCTCGTTAACGAATTCATAGACCCGAACCGTTCCGAAGCCCGTTTCGATATCTAAACTGCGCGTCGCCTCCGGCAGCCGTTTCATCGCTTCGAGATACGCTTTTTTATAAGCCTGTTCGCCTGCTGCGCTGCGGAATCGGCCGAGCGGATTAGGATCCGTTGTCCATTGCCTGACGATTAAACCGATCGCGAGGACGATCACGGGGATCAGGACGCCGATCAGACAGCAGCGTCCCCGATCGGTTTTCTTCGAGGCGGACGTATTCTTCGTATCGGTCGATTTTGTTTCCGGCTCCATAAGTTTTTCTCCTATCTGAACGTGCTTTTACGGTTCCCGAACCGCAGCGGGAATTCGATTTCAAGATCCTTACAGCTATTATTTACGAAATAGCTATCGTTTGGTTTCAAACATGTCCGGAACGTTGAACGGCGGATCGGAGGTTTTCTCGCTGCGCAGCGGATTAACGCCTGATTTTCAGCTTCTTTTCAATTCGGCTCCTTTCTTCCCGGATTGGGGATTAAAATAAATCGGCAGGAATGATTGAAAAAGTCGTTTGCGTTACAATTATATTGAGAAACAGGGAGGTAAACCGATGAAACGACTGGTTGCCGTGACCGGCGCGGCGGGACATCTGGGGCGTTATGTTGTCAGCGATCTGATATCCGCCGGGGAACGTGTCCGCGCCTTTTTGTTGCCCGGCGAGTCGTATATTGATCCGAATCCGGCGAATCAGGAAGCGCCGGATATCTTCTACGGCGATATCCGGAATCCGGATGACGCCGCGCGTTTTTTAGCTCATGATCCGGGCGTGGGCTTATCCGTCGTTCACTGTGCCGGAATGATATCGATTTCAGATCAGGCCGATCCGCTCGTCTATGACGTCAACGTCAACGGCACGCGGACAATCCTGGATATGGCGCGGGAATGCGGCGTTCGCCGTTTTGTTTACGTATCCTCGGTTCATGCGATTCCCGAGCTTCCGAAAGGAACGGTTCAAACGGAAATTTCCCGTTTCGATCCCGATCAGGTCGTCGGCGATTACGCTCGGACGAAAGCGATCGCGACCCAACTCGTTTTAGACGCCGCGGCGGACGGCTTCGACGCGCTCGTCGTTCATCCGTCGGGAATCATCGGGCCGAATTCGTTGAAAAGCGGAAAGATGACGAAGCTCGCTAACGATTTCCTGAAAGGCCGCTTGCCGGTCGCGGTCGACGGCGGATTTGATTTCGTCGACGTTCGCGACGTATCCTGCGGAATTGTCGCCGCGCTGCGGAAAGGGCGGGCCGGGGAGACGTATTTATTGACGAATCGTTTTTTCTCGATCCGGGAAATTCTCGATTGTTACGCGAAACTGACCGGCGCGCGGCGAACGAAAATTTTCTTACCGCCGCGGTTCGTGAGTTTTTTTGCGCCGCTGATCGAATGGGTCGCGAAATTGCGGGAAACGAAACCTCTGTTCACGAAATATTCGATGTATGCGCTGGCGCAAAACGCGTTGTTTTCGCATGAAAAGGCGGATTCCGAGCTTGGGTACGTTACGCGCGGCTTGGAGGAAACGCTGCGCGACACGGTCAATTGGATCAAGGGGATCGGCGGGTTCCGCTAGTTCGGTTCAGTCCTGAATTGGGGTTAAAAACAGCAGCGGAAGTTTTTTCTTCCGCTGCTATTAATTTATCTATCTTTTGTTCGGCTCGTCTAATTCAGCAGGTCTTCGAGACTGATCTTGGTCGATTCGGTCTTGACGTTATCGACGAGACCGCCTTTAACCGCGATCTTCTTCGGAAGCTCTTCTTCTTTTCCGAAAGTGTTGACTTCGCCGTTGTCGAAAACGGCGGTAACGGCAAGGCCGAGCGATTGCAGTTCCTTGACGAGAACGCGGAACGACGCCGGGAGACCGGGTTCCTGAATCGGTTTGCCTTTGACGATGGATTCATAGGTGCTGACGCGCCCCTGAATATCGTCCGACTTAACCGTCAGCATTTCCTGCAGCGTGTACGCCGCGCCGTAGGCTTCGAGCGCCCAGACTTCCATTTCGCCGAAGCGTTGGCCGCCGAATTGCGCCTTGCCGCCGAGCGGCTGCTGCGTGACGAGCGAATACGGACCGGTCGAACGCGCGTGAACCTTGTCTTCGACGAGGTGGTGCAGCTTGAGCATCGTCATGACGCCGACGGTAACCGGCTGATCGAACTTTTCGCCGGTGCGGCCGTTGTAGAGCGCCTGTTTCCCACAGATCGGCGTCGGATATCCCGTTTTCAGGCTAAGGAGGTCGGCCTGATTCCGCAGGCTTTCTTCGTCTTCGCTGTCGACGGCTTTTTCGCCGTTCATTTCGATCCAAATCTTAAGACAGGTTCGAATTGCCGCCGAGTCTTTCGGGAGGCGGACCGGAGCGTTCGGCTGAACGTCTTCCCAGTCCAGGATCATATCCGGATTAAAACCCCTTTCGGATAACCATTCCTGAAAAACGATGTGTTTCGTATAAATTTCGTCCGAATTCATGCGATAGAAGTCGTAATCTTTCCCCGTCAGCCAAGACGTCAGGTACTGGACGCGGACTTCGTTATCGTCTTCGATATGTTCGGGGTCGACGTTATTCTCCTTGACCCAATTCCAGGCGCGGTCGGTAATCTCGTCCCAAGCCCGGTTCAGCATCCAGGCGCGCGCCAGTTCAGATTCGATTTCGTATTCGGTCGCTCCGTCGAAAACGGGCGTAATCGCGCGGAAGCCGAGCTGCAGCGCCGCCCAACCGAGATGGACTTCGAGAACCTGTCCGATATTCATGCGTCCCGGGACGCCGAGCGGGTTCAGGATGATGTCGATCGGCGTTCCGTCTTCAAGGTAAGGCATGTCTTCCATCGGGACGACGCGCGAAACGACGCCTTTATTTCCGTGACGCCCGGCCATCTTGTCCCCGGCGGTTAATTTCCGCCGCTGTGCGACGGAAACGCGAACCATCGTTTCAACGCCGGCCGACAGGTCATGATTTTCGTCGCGGTGGAAGACTTTGACGTCGACGACTTTCCCGCGTTCCCCATGCGGCATTTTCAAAGAAGTGTCTTTGACGTCGCGGCTCTTTTCGCCGAAAATGGCGCGTAATAATTTCTCTTCCGGCGTCAGTTCTTTCTCGCCTTTGGGCGTGATCTTTCCGACGAGGATATCTCCCGGCCCGACTTCGGCGCCGATTCGGATAATACCGTCTTCGTCGAGATCCTTAATCGCTTCGTCGCCGACGTTCGGGATGTCGCGGGTAATTTCTTCCGGTCCGAGCTTCGTATCGCGCGCTTCCAGCTCATGTTTTTCGACATGAACCGACGAGAATTTATCTTCCATGACAATACGTTCGGAAACGAGGATCGCGTCTTCGTAGTTCCCGCCTTCCCATGAAACGAACGCGATGACGACGTTCTGACCCAACGCCAGTTTCCCTTCAACGGTCGACGATGAATCGGCTAAAACCTGACCGTTTTTGATCCGCTCGCCTTTAGTGACGGTCGGCCGTTGGTCAATACACGTGCTCTGATTGGAGCGCTGATATTTGCGGAGCTGGTGCGAATGCAGCGTGCCGTCGTCGTAACGGATTTGGATCTCGTCCGCGCTGACGGAAAGAATTTCGCCGTCTTTGATCGCGGTCAGGACTTGACCGGAGTCGATCGCGGCGTATTTCTCCATTCCCGTTGAAACGAGCGGAATTTCCGGCGCGATGAGCGGAACGGCCTGCGCCTGCATGTTCGAACCCATCAACGCGCGGTTAGCGTCGTCATGTTCGAGAAACGGGATGAGCGCGGCGCTGACGCCGACGACCTGTTGGGGCGAGACGTCCATGTAATCGATCTGGGACGGCGGGAAAATCGAAAATTCGGAATATTGGCGGCTCGAAATTTCCTGATCCGCGAATTCCTGATAATCGTTCATGTGGATATTCGACTGAGCGATAATAAATTTATCTTCCGCGTCGGCCGATAGGTACTCGACGTCGTTCGAAATAAACGGCGTGATTTCGATTTGGGCGAATTCCTGTGCGGCGATGGCTTTAAGATGCTTCTCCGCGATTCGTTCCCCTGCGGAGAGGATAACTTTTCCGTTTTTATCGAGAACGTCGCTGACGACCTGACGGTTGATAAGCCGCGGGTCGGTTTTCGAAAGCCAGCGGTAAACTTTTCGGTACGGGGTTTCGATAAAGCCGTAATCGTTGATCTTAGCGAAATTTGCTAAGCGGCCGATCAGGCCGATATTCGGGCCTTCCGGCGTTTCAATCGGGCAGATGCGTCCGTAGTGGGTATGATGGACGTCGCGGACGTCGAAACCGGCGCGCTCGCGGCGGATACCGCCGGGCCCGAGCGCGGAAAGCGTCCGTTTATGACGTAATTCCGCCAGCGGGTTGGTCTGGTCCATGAACTGCGATAACTGCGACGAGCCGAAGAATTCACGCATGGCGGCGACGACCGGCCGGATGTTGACGAGGCTGACCGGTGTGACGCGTTCCTGATCGCGGATCGACATGCGTTCTTTAATAACGCGCTCCATCCGGCGCAGCCCGATGCGCAGTTTGTTGCTGATCAATTCGCCGACGGTTTTTACGCGGCGGTTGCCGAGATGATCGATGTCGTCTTTGTCTTTGACGCCGTTATTAATCTCGATTAAACGGCGGACGAGGGCTAAAACGTCCCAGCGCGTTACGTTTCGATGCGCGCCCGGGATATGGTCGGTCAGATCGAGTTTTTGGTTAAGTTTATAACGTCCGACGCGTTCAAGGTCGTATAGGCGGTGATCGAAAAGCTGTTCCTGGAGAAATCCGCGCGCGTTTTCGAGCGTGACCGGATCGCCGGGCCGGATACGCTTAAAAAATTCGAGAAGCGCGGCTTCGGCGATCGGAACGTTCGGATAGTCTTTTTCCCAATCGGGTTCCTGCCGGATGCTGGCGAGGATGAATTGGCGGTCGGGGTTGTTGTCGACGTCTTTAAAGAGTTCGGCGAGTTCCTCGTCCGTCCCGGTTTTCAGCGGGCAATCATAAGAAGCGCCGTCGTCAACCGCGGCCAACGCGCGCAGGAATACCGTGATCGGTACGGTGCGCTTGCGGTTGAATTTCAAGATCAGATAGTCGTTCTTCCGCGTTTCAAATTCCATCCAGGCGCCGCGATCGGGGATCAGCTTGGCGTTGGCGATACGGTGGCCGGTCGTTCGGTCCTGGAAGGCCTCGAAATAAACGCCCGGAGAACGGATGAGCTGCGAAACGACGACGCGTTCGGAACCGTTGATAATGAACGTACCGTTTTCGGTCATTTCCGGAAAATCGCCGAGGAAAATATCCTGACGGATCGGCTCGGAAACTTCCGCGCCGGCGAGCAGAACGGTGACGTAGAGCGGTTTCGAAAAGGTCATGTCCCGCTCGAGGCATTCGTCAACGGTGAATTTCGATTCGCCGAACCAGAATTTTAAGCCCCATTCTTCGGTAATTTCGTCTTTCGCCGGGAAATAGAGTTTCATTCCCTTTGTGTAGGATTCGATCGGGGAGATTTCGGCGAGGAGTTCGCCGATACCGTCTTTTTGGAATTGGACGAATGAGTCGAGTTGGATCTCGATAAGATCCGGCATGGGCGTCGCGGCGGGAATTCGCTGGTAATTCTTCGTCGCTTGTTTTAAAGCCATGTGTCAGCCTCCTGATAATAAAGATTCGAATGGTCGACGACATTTTTCGGCGCAACAATACGACCCGCACGATGGATGTTCAAACCGACAGGCATTTTATTATAGCACAGAGTTGGGGCCGTTTTGAAAAATTTATTGCTTAATCGGGAAAGGTGTGGTAAAGGGATCCGAATTGAACGTTTATGCCTCTCATCTTTCGGATTGCCATCAGGAGTCGGCGCGGTTTCTTTAATATATTCGCGAGCCGCGGATGATCGCCGCCTCGCCGGGAAACGCCGCGGTACGGGATACGAGGTTACGCCGCGGTATAAGCGGCGCAGACGTCGTTTACCGGTCCAAACATAACTTGCCGGCCTCTTTCGATCCATAGCGCATATTGGCAAATGCGTTTGACCTGTTCGATGGAGTGGGAAACGAAGACAACAGATGTGCCGCTGCCCATGTAACTGTCCATTCGTTTCATGCATTTTTCGCGGAAAGCGCCGTCTCCGACGGATAAAATCTCGTCAGCTAATAGGATTTCCGGCTGAACGGCCGTCGCGATCGCGAAGGCGAGACGGGCGACCATTCCTGAAGAGTATTGGCGGACCGGCGTTTCGATGAATTCCTCAAGCTCGGCGAAATTGACGATTTCCCCATACATTTCAGTGATTTCTTCATTCGTGTATCCTAACAAGTTGCCGTACAGATAGATATTTTCGCGGCCGGACAGTTCGGTCATGAATGCAGCGCCTAATTCTAACAGCGGGAATACCTTTCCCTGAACGATAATCCGCCCTTCGATCGGCTTCAGTACGCGGGCGATGACTTTCAGGAGCGTGCTTTTTCCGGCGCCGTTTCGCCCAATGATGCCGATCGATTGTCCGATTTCAAGATCAAAATTTATATTTCGCAGCGCCCAAATATCTTTCATCGGATCTTTTCGGGAAAGTTTTCGGATTAAAACGTCTTTTGTATCGGTCCCCCGCGAAGCGGGAATCTGAAATCGAACGCCTAAATCTTTTGCGATAATCGCTTTGTTCGGCGGAATAATTGGATTCATGCGGTTTATGTCCTGTAAGCAAAATCGTTTGAATTTTTTGTAAAGAAATACCAGCCGATCGTAAACGCCGCGACCGCGAAAGCGGCCGCTTTGATCCAAAGCTGCACTGCCGGGAATACGCCGTTAATGTAGGCGTCGCGGAAAATTGTCAGGTAAATCGTAACCGGATTCATACGAAAATAAGGCAGGTATGGCGGCGGGATAATCGTGTCCGGGTAGAAAATCGGCGTCAGATACATCCATACGGTCATCAGAACGTTCCAAATCTGCGAAAAGTCATTCAGATACGGGATGATCGACGATACGAGGAGACTGGCGCCGATATTGAAGATCGTAAATAGAGCGACGCAGGGCAGCGTCATTAACATCATCGGAGTAAAACGAATATGATCGAATAGCGAAACGATTAATAGCGGAATAAAAGTCAGGAACAAATTGATCAGGTTGATCCCGACGCTTGATAAAACGTACGTCGTTTTCGGAAGATAAATTCGTCTCATCATCGGTCCTCGCGAGATCATCTGAACCATCGCTTCGGATGTCGACTGCCGGAAATACGCGAAGATCATATTCCCGGTCAGGACATAAACGGCGAAATGATTGATATTCCGATTGAACAGGTAAGAGAACACAATGACGAAAACGATCATGTTCAGGAGCGGATTCAGCATCGACCAGATAATTCCGAGGTAGGACCGCTTATAACGCGTTTTAAAATTTGTGATAACTAAGCGTCGAAGAATGAAAAGATGATCCTGGATACCATGAAATTCTTCGATCATTGGCGAGTCGAATTTGTCGGAATCGTAAATGATTCTTTTTTGTTCGGGATTGGCCATCAAAAGGTTTCCTTGTTCTGTCTCGTCTAAATTTAGCTTATTATAACCCTTCCTTCCCGATTTTCCGCCTGTCTCGTTTGCGAAGCCCGTTCTGAAAACGCTCATTCCGTCAACATGCAGGACAGGATTCGACGAGGGATAAACGATCCGGAGTATACTTAAACGCGTAATGTTCGGTTATGGCCGTTTTTTTCCGCCGTAACCGGACGGTTCGAATCGTCCGCTGAAATTACTTTGTCGATTCGAGGCGAATCTTTCGATATAAATAATTACTTTGAAAAGTTGGAAAATGAATACCATGTCTAAAAAAGTGCTTGTAACCGGGGCGGATGGTTTTATCGGCAGCCATTTGACAGAGACGCTCGTGAAGAAAGGCTACGCTGTCAAAGCATTCGTTTATTACAATTCGTTCAATTCGAACGGTTGGCTCGATACGATCGATCCGAAGATTAAAAATGAAATCGAGTTTTTTGCCGGAGATATCCGCGATCCGAACGGCGTACGCGAAGCGATGAAAAATTGTTCGACCGTTTTTCATCTGGCTGCGTTAATCGCGATTCCCTTCAGTTACCATTCGCCGGATTCTTACGTCGATACGAATGTTAAGGGTACGCTGAACGTTCTTCAGGCGGCGCGGCTCCTTGAAACCGAGCGCGTTTTAGTTACGTCGACTTCCGAAGTTTACGGTACGGCGCTTTACGTTCCGATCGACGAAAAGCATCCTTATCAAGGCCAATCGCCGTATTCGGCGACGAAGATCGGCGCGGATCGTTTAGCCGAATCTTTTTATCGATCCTTCGATACGCCGGTCACGATCGTCCGCCCGTTTAATACGTATGGGCCGCGTCAGAGCGCGCGCGCGATCATCCCGACGATTATTACCCAATTACTATCGGGCTCGGACAAGATTCAGTTAGGGGCATTGACGCCGACGCGCGATTTGAATTTCGTTTTAGATACGGCGAACGGCTTTATTGCGATCGCGAACTCGGATCGGACGATCGGCGAGGAAATTAATATCGCGACCCAGTCGGAAATTTCGATGGGTGATCTTGCTCGAAAACTGATTGAGCGGATCAATCCGAAAGCGGAAATTGTTTGCGACGAACGGCGACTTCGTCCGGAAAAGAGCGAAGTTAACCGCCTCCTCGGAGCGAACGAAAAGATCCGGCGGCTGACGGATTGGGAACCGGAATACACGATTGAAACGGGCTTGGAAATTACGATTGACTGGCTGCGTAAAAATTTGGGCCGTTATAACCCGAATGAATATAATCTCTGACTGTTGCGAAAAACGGCGGACGAAAGCGTTGTGAAATATGGCTGATTTTATTCCTTTATCTGTTCCGAATTTGTCCGGAAACGAACGCGCGTATGTAAATGAAGCGATCGAGGCTCAGTGGGTTTCAACAGGCGGGAGTTATATTACCCGCTTCGAGGAAGCAGTCGCGCGTTTCGTCGGCGTTCCGGAAGCTGTCGCCTGTCAGTCCGGAACGGCGGCTTTGCATTTGGCTTTAATTTGCGCCGGGGTTCAGCCGGGCGACGAGGTCATTGTTCCGACGTTGACGTTTATCGCTGCCGTCAATCCGGTAAAGTATCTTCACGCTGAGCCGGTCTTTATGGACTGCGATGATTCCTTGTGCATGGATATTGCGAAATTGGAAACGTTTCTGGATACGCGTTGTGATCTGACGCCGTCGGGATTGATTGACAAATCCTCCGGGCGCCGCGTTTCGGCTGTGATCGTCGTGCATGTTTTCGGGAATCTCGCTGATATGGATCGGTTGGCCTTGCTTCGGGAAAAGTATCCGATTCGGATTATCGAGGACGCGACCGAGGCGTTGGGATCGCGCTTTTTGAGCGGATGCTTCCGCGGGTTCCATGCGGGAACGGTTGGAGATTTCGGCGCGTTTTCTTTTAATGGAAATAAGATTATTACAACCGGCGGAGGCGGGATGCTTATCGGCGCGGATCCGGAAGAATTGGCTCACGCTCGCTATCTGTCCACCCAAGCCAAAGACGATACGCTCCGTTTCATTCATAACGAAATCGGATACAATTACCGTATGACAAATGTCCAGGCCGCAATCGGCGTCGGGCAGATGGAACTTCTGCCATCTTTTTTGGAAACGAAAAAGGCGAATTATGAACGATATCGATCGAACGGGATTGATTTGCTGCCGTTCCGTGACGATATTCAGTCGAATTACTGGTTTTACAGTTATATGACCGAAAAGCGCGACGCGCTGCTCGCGTATTTGACTGACTGCCGGATTCAAGCGCGTCCAATTTGGGCATTAATTCATTCCTTGCCGCCTTATCTCGACGCCCAATCTTTTCAGATTGAACGCGCTCCATATTATTGGGAACGTGTCGTCAATATTCCTTGCAGCACGAATCTTACGGCTAAGGACGTTGATTTCGTATCCGAATCGCTCCGCGCTTTCGACTGAAATCAGATCAGGATCGTACATGAGAACCGGACTTAAAATACAGGATAGTAAAGATCTGGATCGATACCTGGTCCAAGCGCAGACGCGGGTTATTGACGCGATGGAGAAATTGGATCGCGGCGGAAAAGGCGTCGCCGCTGTGATCGATGACGCTCAGCGTATGATCGGGATCGTTACTGACGGCGATATCCGGCGGTATATTTTGCGCGGCCGCGATCTAAATCAACCGGTTTCAGAGACAATGAATCGAGATTTTGTATATTTATCTCCGGAAGAAGTCGATAAACATCGTGAAGTGATGCTTTGGTACGGGATTACCGCAATCCCGATTCTCGCCGGCGACCGGACAATTCAACCGTTGT
>JASBYO010000085.1 GCA_029983925.1 Flexilinea sp. | reverse complement strand
TTTTATTGATTTGCTAATCTTGATCTCTACGCCTTCGCAACGTTTACGATCGCGCTGAACGCTTCCGGATCGCGGACGGCGAGGTCGGCCAGCATCTTACGATTCAGGTTAACTTCAGCCTTGCGCAGCGCGGAAATCAGGCGGCTATAAGAAATTCCATTCAGCCGAGCGGCGGCGTTGATACGCGAAATCCAAAGGCGGCGCAAATCGCGCTTTCGCACCCGGCGATCGCGGAACGCGTAAACCAACCCGGATAACAGCGTTTCATTCGCTCGACGGAAAAGCTTCGAACGTGTCGCGCGATAGCCTTCCGCTAATTTTAATAATCTTTTGTGACGGCGATGTCCCTGAGGACCTCCCTTAACACGTGCCATAAATCAAACTCCTTCGCAAACCCCCGGACGTCGGTCGCTCTGACCCGTTATAACACCCGGCAGCCGCACTAAATAAAAACAACGATTACCCCATGAAAGGAGCGAGACGTTTCACGCGTCGGACAATACGCTTGCCCTCGACCGGAATCATCTCTGACAACATTTTCTTCGTTCGATCCGACGTACGGCGCCGTAAGTGGCTTTTACCGCCCTTCGTTCGAACGACGATGCCGGACCCGGTCATGCGAAAACGCTTGGAAGTCGCTTTATGGGTCTTCAGCTTCAGTTTTCCCGATACTTTTAATTTCCGAGGCACAACAAAACTCCTTATATTAGATCATCGAACGGAACAGACATACAGATCCCTTCGACGGATTAGCCAGTAAAGTATACACGATGATCGTCCGAATTGCCGCCGAACGAACGAAAATCAGGACGCGATCCTAATCCTCGTCTTCTTCTTCGTCATCGTCGATCTCGTCTTCAAACGGTTCTTCGATTTCGGACGGTTCGTCGGCTGAATTCGCGCGTTCTTCCTTGAGTTTGGCAATTTTCTTCATGTTCGGAGCCAGGAGCATTCCCATCGTCCGCCCTTCCATACCCGGAGCCTGCTCAATCGTCGCGATATCGTTCAGATCCTCCGCGATTTCACGCAGGTCCTCCAACGCGATCTCCGGATAAGTAATCTCGCGACCACGGAATCGGATCGTCACGCGAACCTTCATCCCGCTCATCAGCCAACGACGCGCGTCGCGCGTCTTGAACGAACGGTGATGATCGCCCGTTTTCGGGCGAAGTCGAATTTCCTTGACTTCGATCTTGGTTTGCGACTTCCGAGCTTCCTTCTCCTTTTTCATGCGCTCGTACAGGAATTTCCCGAAATCCATGACGCGGCAGACAGGCGGATTCGCATTCGGAGAAACTTCAACCAGATCCAAATTAGCGTCATGAGCCATTTTCATCGCTTCATACGTCGAAATTACGCCGATATTATTCCCCTGATGATCGATGACGCGAACTTCCGGGACTCGAATCGATTCGTTTACGCGAAAATCTTGTGTACTAATCTTAGACTCCTTCCAACTTGCCGGTCAAATTCAAACCGCGACCGACAAATTACCTAAGAAATATATCATAATTCGCCCGTTTACGCAAAGTCAATCCATGCAAAAACCGTCAATTTCCACAACCGAGTCGCCGCCGAAACGTCCGCGCCCGCTATAATTATAGAAATGGATAAATCACGCCCCGCAACCGATTGGCTCCGACTCGCGCCGCAATATCTCGGCAGGTTCCTTACCGAGCGTCAGACCGAACAATTCGAACGTTACCTGCGCGATCTTCTGGAATGGAACGCAAAATTTAACCTGACCGCGATCCGCGATCCCGAAGAAATCCGCGTCAAGCACTTCCTCGATTCGCTGACCGTCGTCAAGGCCAGCGGAGACCTGAACGGGAAAGCGCTCGTCGACGTCGGGACCGGCGCCGGTTTCCCGGGTATCCCGCTGAAAATCGCATTCCCCGATCTTGAGCTGACGCTGATCGATTCGGTCGGGAAAAAGTTGAAATTCTGCGAACATGTCTGCGCTTCATTCGGCTGGACAAACGTCATGATCCGCCATGCGCGCGTGGAAGACGCCGGTCATGACGCGGCGCTGCGGGAATCGTATGATTTTGCCGTTGCCCGCGCCGTGACGCAGCTGCCCGCGCTGTGCGAATACCTGCTGCCGTTCGTCAAAATCGGCGGGAAAATGATCGCCCAGAAATCGGCCGCCTGCGATCCTGAAATCGCGGCTTCCCGCGCCGCGGTCGCAGCCCTCGGCGGACGATTTCAGTCGAAAATCGCCGTCAATATTCCAATCGAATCGGACGAAAACGCCGGCGCGCGCGCGCTAATCGTAATTCAAAAAAATACGCCGACGCCGAAGCTTTATCCTCGTCAGCCCGGCACGCCGACGAGGAAACCGTTAAGTTAACGCGTCGCCCGCTGCCGAGTTCGAATCCATAGGGACGCGTTCCGGATTTTTATCCATAATCCCGCCGCGAATTTCCCAAACAGTCTGACGCCCAAGAAAATCCGCCGAAAAATTTATCAAATCCGTCGTGGTAACGATCGCCTGACCGCCGCCGTTCAGCAGCCGCATCAACTCGCGCCGCCGCGACGCGTCCAATTCGGAAAACGTTTCGTCAAGAAGGAGCAGCGGAATCGTCCCGGTCTTATCTTTCAGCCAATCGACTTCGGCGAATTTCAACGCCAGCAGCGTCGTGCGGACCTGCCCCCGCGATCCGTACGTTCCGACGTCAACCGCGTTCGTCATCACGCGCATCTCGTCGCGATGCGGGCCGACGGTCGAAACGCCGCGGCGAATATCCAGCGCGCGATCCGCTTCCAGGTTCGTCCGAATCAGGGAACTTATCGCCGCAATACGTTCCGCTTCCTTCGCCGCGCCTGACGACGCGGAGTCCTGAAAAAACGTCTCGTCAAACGTCCGCAGCGCCGGAACATAGCGCATCGACAAAATCTCGCGGCCGTCCGTCAGCCGCAGCAGCGCCGATTGCGCCAGCGACGCCAGCGTTTGAATCGCCTGAGCGCGATGGACGGTCAGGAAGGCGCCATGCGCAGCCAACAATTCGTCCCAATACGCCAGCTGTCCGGGATCGCCGCCGCGTTCGCCCAACGTCCGCAGCAGCGCGTTGCGCTGCAAAACGGCGCGCGAATATTGACTCAACGCGCGCGCGTACCCGGGAATCGACTGCGACAACAGGATATTCAGATAGCGCCGTCGTTCGCCCGGCGCGCCGTCGATGATTTCGGTCATGTGCGGCAGGAACAGCACCGCCGGAAATTGGCCGATTGCCGACTGCGCGTTCGTTTTCCGCCCTTCGGCAAGAATCTCTTTCCGGAACCGCCGAACATCCGCGGCGCCTTCCAGAATCAGGCGAATTTCGAGCTTTCGTTCCTTTCCCTCAACGTCGTAAACGACGACAATCCGCGCTACCGCCGGATCTTCCGATTCGGCTTCAAAACGGATCAGGTGCCGGTCCTGCTGCGCCAGGGTTGTCGAGAACGTCGCGCAGTAAAATAAGCTCTCCAGAATACTCGTCTTACCGACCGCGTTTCCGCCCTTCAACAACAAAATCCCGTCCGGAATCTCGCTTTCCAAACGGGCGTAAGATCGAAAATTGGTCAGGGAAAGATGTTTTAATCGCAAGGCAAACCGCCCGGCCTTTCGCGAACCGATTCCGCGGTTCAGGCTTCTTCGTCCGCTTCTTCTTCCTCGCCGCTCAGCTGCCAGACGTTATCCGAGCGGTCCACGTAGCATACGCCGTCAAGATGATCGATTTCATGCTGAAAGATACGCGCCGGCCAACCGCTCAGGTTGTAACGCACCGCGCGCCCCTGTAAATCGAGCCCGCGGACTTTGATCGATTCGTGACGTTCAACTTCGCCGGCCAATCCGGGAATCGACAAACAACCTTCGACGCCGATAACCGTTTCTTCCGACCGCCAGGTAATTTCCGGATTAATAACCTGGTACGTCGTCATCGGGGAGTCTTCTTTCTCGTCGTCTTCCGGATACTCGACGACGATCAGCCGGACAAGCCGGCCAACCTGCGGCGCGGCTAAGCCGACCCCCTGCGCCTCGCGCATCGTCGCCAGCATTTCGTCGGCAAGACGGCGCGTTTCATCCGTAACTTTAGTTATTTTGTGGCTCTTTTTTCGAAGGATCGGATTCCCGATCGGAATAATAGTTAAACTCATCTTACAAACTCCATCAATTCGGACCGGCGTTCCGCCGGAAAATCAGCGATTATTAAACCTGTACATTATTGTAACTGTTTTCGCGTTAATTTTCTCTAACAAAAGGCGGAATCCTGAACCGGACCGAATCGAACGGCTCAAATCTCTTCGTACCATTGGTTTGCCGTCGGAATCTTCAATCCTTTGAGCGCCCGTTTTACGTCCTTTCGCAGCGATTTTGATCCGCAGACAAAATAGTCATACCGTCCCAAATTTTCTCCGATCAAGGCAACCGCGCCTTCAAATTTCACAACCTTCAAACGCAGCCGTTCTTCCAAATCCCGCAATTCTTCCTGAAACCAGCCGGCCGCCGAGGCGGACTCGCCGATAAAGAGCGTCACGTCGCGGCGGTCACGTTTTTCCGCCAGCGCGCGCAGCATCGCGACCGCCGCCGCGATCCCGAACCCGTCGACGATAAAAACGAAGCCGTCCGGCCCAAGCCGGCGCATGTCAAAGATGCCGCGTCCGAAATCGAGCGTCGCCGCAGCCCCGGCCCTGACCTTTCCGCCAAGCGCCGTTTTTCCGTCTTCCGACGGAAACGCGATCCGGACCCGATTCCCCGAGATATCGGATAAATAGAAAAGCGGTTTGGCGGAAAACGTCCCGCCGCCAAGCCCGACGCCGGCCGATTGACCGGGCAGGTAATCCGCCGCAGACCGCCCCGATTCCGCTTCAAACGTCGCCTCAACCGCATCCGTGCCGAGCGGTTCGACCGAAACGATTTCGAAACGACGCGCATGGCGCAGCGGCATCGCAAACACGCTGAAAAACGAGACGATCAGCGCCAAGACCAAAAGAACGATCAGTTCGTAAAGAACGACGCGCGGCAGCCGGGTCTCCGTCAGATGAACCAGCTGCAGCAGCGCGAAAACGACAGTCAGCGCCGTCAGACAGAACCGCAGCGCGCGCAGCAGCGCGCACAGGCCGCCGCGCCATGGATCGACGAGAAGCCAAAGCAGCGCGAGAACGATCAGCAAGACGACCGCGACAGCAAACGACGCAACCGGATCAAAATTCGCGCCGATCACCGGTACGATCCGGACAGCGTCCGGAAGCCGCCTGAAGCTGAGACAGAGATGGCCCAGACAGAGAACGACCCCGGATAAACCGAAAAACCGTTCCGTCCGCGCCAGCCCGGACGCCGTGAACAGGTTCGCCAACGAAGGCATCTTCGTAAACGGAACCAGCGACAGCGTCAGCAGCGGCAACCCGATTACGCCGCTCAGCAGCGCAGCGATCCGCAGCGTTTCGACAGCGTCGCTTACGCCGGATACGGTAAAAATAAGCGCCGTCGCGAACGGCAGCAGCGCGAAAACAACAAGACAAAGAATTCGCAGCGTGCGCCGCGTTCGAAATTGAGCGACGAACGCGCGGCGTTCCGAGCGATTAATAGCAGCGTTCATAAATCCGATTCTTCCTATTCCGATTAAAGTTATTTGCTCCGTGCGTCTACTTGATCCGCCGGACGATGATCCCTGCAACGGTCGTCACCAGGACAAAAAATATGATCACGCCGACGGCGAAGAGAAAAGTATTCGACATGGGTGAACCTCCGATTCAGTTTGGATTCATTATACAAGTTTCTCGAAGAAAACGTGAGAATCGCGCCTGACGGAATCGGAATATCGTCCGAACGGATCGGTCCGAACCCGAGACGGCGCTTATAATTTAAGAATAAGCGCATAAAACCAAGCAGTTTCTAAGGAAGGAAAATAAAACAATGGACGATACGAATTCAGGACGCGACGGCGCAGCGGCGAACGGGAGCGGCTCGCTCCGACAAAGCGCGGAGAGAACGACGGAGGTCTTTCTGGATACCTACCGCCGGCTCGAACAGGCGCTCAAAAACAACAAGCGCTACGCGCAGAACAACCCGTATGAAAACGCGATCGTCCGTTTCACGAATACGCACGAAGGAAAACCGTATAAGATTTCGCTCGACCTGATTCGCGAGGTTCGAAACCTGCTGACCCATTCGCCGAAAATTGACGGCGATTTCCCGATCGAACCTTCTTCCGCGCTGTACGAAAAACTTGAAGAGATCCTGTATCTCGTCGAGCATCCCGAGCCGGCGCTCGATTACGCCGTCCGCAGCGACCAGATTTTCAGGACTTCGCTGCAGGAAAACGCTTTAAACGTCATGCGCACAATGGAAAAAGCCGGATTTTCTCACGTTCCCGTCGTTTTCCGCGAGAAACTGATCGGCGTATTCAGCAAAACCTGCGTCTTTTCCTACCTGATCCATAACGTCGGGAAAACCGTCGACGAAACGCTGGCAATCGGCGATTTTTCAAGATATATCGACTTCGCTTATCGGAACGGGGACCGCTACGAGTTCGTCGCGAAAGACGCTTTAGCCGCCGATATCCGCGACATGTTCGATATCAGTCTCAACCGCAGGGGACGAAGAATCTCCGCCGTCTTTATTACCGAGAACGGCGCCGCGGAATCGGAGCTGCTGGGAATGATAACGCCCTGGGATATCCTGCGGAAGGCGGAAAAACCGCTCCGCTAAAAAGCCGTTCGGGGATTTTTCCGGATTTCTAACGCGCGATTAATAAATTTTGAGTAAATTTAACACGTATGGAAAAAGAACGATTGAAAGGAACGATTCATGATTCGATTTGATCGCTTTACGAAAGAAGCGCAGGACGTCGCGCAGCGCGCGATCGATCTGCTCAAAGATTATAAACAAAACCAACTCTCGACCGAACACGTTCTGATGGCGCTCATCGAAAAACCCGATTCAACGGTATCCCAACTGTTAGCGCAAATGGACGTCGATTCAACAATGTTAGCCGAACGCCTTTATTTCATGATCAAAACGCGCGTCAAAACGGATCTTTACGCCGGCGGTTCAGGCCAATTATTCATCACGCCCCAGGTTCGGACGATTATCGACCGCTCTCCCGAGGAAGCGTCCCAGCTCAACGCGGAACTTGCCGGGCCTGAGCATATGTTCTTAGCGATTCTGGGAGAGACCGGAACGCCGATACACCGCCTTTTACAGGAATTCGATTTGACCTGGACGAAAGCCTATAACGTCCTGACCGAGAAGAATCAAAAAGGGACGCGCGCGCGCAAAACGAATAACTCCAAATATAAGAACCTCGCCAAATATTCGCGCGATCTGACCGACCAGGCGGCGAACGGGAAGCTCGATCCCGTCATCGGACGCGACGCCGAAATTTTGCGCGTTATCCAGATTCTCTGCCGCCGAACCAAAAACAATCCGGTCCTGATCGGAGCCGCCGGCGTTGGGAAAACCGCGATCGCCGAGGGGCTGGCGCAGAAAATCGCCGTCAACGATGTCCCTGAACCGCTGATGGATAAAAAGGTCATGTCGCTGGATATCGGCGCGATGGTCGCCGGCTCTAAATTCCGCGGCGAATTCGAAGAACGGCTGAAGGCCGTTATTGAAGAAGTCCGCAACTCCGAAGGCGAGATTATCCTGTTCATCGACGAGCTGCATACCGTCGTCGGAGCGGGCGCTTCGCAAGGCGCGATCGACGCTTCGAATATGCTTAAACCCGCGCTGGCGCGCGGCGAATTGCAGTGCATCGGCGCGACGACGCTCGACGAATATCGGAAATTCATCGAGAAGGACGCCGCGCTCGAACGCCGGTTCGCCTCGGTTTATATCGAGGAACCGACCGACGAAGTAACGTTAAAAATGCTCCAGGGGTTAAAGACGCGCTATGAAGAACATCATAAAATTAAATTCGACGAAAAGGCGTTAGAAGCCGCCGTCCGTCTTTCGTCCCGCTACGTGACCGACCGTTATCAACCGGATAAAGCGATCGACCTGATCGACGAAGCCGCCGCGAAGCTCCGCGTCGCGCTCTTCTCGATCCCGGACGAACTGCGCCAGATGAAGAACCGCGTCAACGCGCTCACGATCGAGGAAGAAGAAGCTGGGAACGACCGCGACTACGAACGCGCCGCGAAAATTAAAGCCGCGCGGATTCGGATTGAAAGCGAATTCGAAGAGAAAACGCGGAACTGGGAAGCGGACCAGAAACTCGGCGATATCGTCCATATCGACGACATCGCGCAGGTTGTCGCGCAGTGGACCGGCATCCCGGTCAACCAGATGCTCGAAAACGAGGCGGAACGGCTGCTGAAGATGGAAGAACGGCTCGCCGAGCGGATCATCGGGCAAAAAGAAGCCATCAACGGCCTCGCCGACGCCATCCGCCGCGCCCGAACGGGGTTCAAGGATCCGAAACGCCCGATCGGCTCGTTTATCTTTATCGGGCCGTCCGGCGTCGGGAAAACCGAACTCGCGAAAGCGCTGGCGGAATTCCTCTTCGACGATGACGACGCGCTGGTCCGGATCGACATGAGCGAGTACCGCGAACGGCATACCGCATCGCGACTGTTCGGCGCGCCTCCGGGATACGTCGGCTATGAGGAAGGCGGCCAACTGACCGAAGCGGTCCGCCGCCGGCCCTACCGCGTTATCCTTTTCGACGAAATCGAAAAGGCCCATCCGGAAGTCTGGAACTCGCTGCTCCAGATTCTGGACGACGGACGGCTGACCGACGGTCAGGGGCAGGTCGTCGATTTCCGCAATACGGTTCTGATCATGACGTCCAATTTAGGAACCGAATATATCAACCGCAGCGGAACGCTCGGCTTCCTCGGAACGGCCTCCGACCACAACGAGGAACGCGGCGCGAAAATCAAGATCGACAAAGCGCTGAAAGATACCTTCCGGCCCGAATTCCTGAACCGCGTCGACGAAATTATCATGTTCTCGCGTCTGAGCGTTGACGAAATGAAACAGATCGTCGATCTCCAGCTTAAGGAAATCAGCTCGCGCATCGGCGAACTCGGGATTACGATCCGGCTCGATAACGAAGCGCGGACCTGGCTGGCGACGATCGGCTACGATCCGGCCTTCGGCGCGCGCCCGATGCGCCGCGCGCTGCAAAAATATCTGGAAAGCCCGCTGTCGATGCGCTTTTTATCCGGCGAGCTGACCGGCGGCGACGTCGTCAGCGTGACCAAAGATCCGGACCAGGACGCGCTCGTGATTACGAAGGAAGTCTCCGCGCTCGCGGATTAACGCGCCCTGCCGATATATAGGATTCGAGCCGGTCATGAAATTCATATCGTTGACCGGCTCGTTTTTTTCGCCATGATCACAATCTGTATTTTAGCGTGATTAACGAATTCTATTATTTCATTCACAGGATAATTTTTTCGTCGAGAAGAAACTGTTCGATTCCGAGATATAGAATTCCGTGTTCGTCTCGCCATGGTTTGATAAAATCACGGACGACAACGATCTTACCGAACGAATCGGGTATGCGAATCAGCGAAGCGATTTCCCGCATGCGTTTTTCCGGCTCCGCGATCGATAAGGCGGACTGAATATAATAACGTTGATATCCGCGATTAACGATAAAATCAACTTCCAGCTGTTTCCTTATTTTTGTCCCTTCTTCTGTTTTGATATTCTGGTCAACCACGCCGACATCCACATCAAACCCTCTTCGAATCAGGTCGCAGCAGAGGATATTTTCCATGATATGCGTTTCTTCTTGTTGGCGGAACCCCAATTTTGCGTTCCGCAGCCCGACGTCCGTATAATAGTATTTCACAGGCGTTTGAATATACTTTTTCCCTTTCACATCGTAACGATTCGCCTTATTAAGCAAAAATGCGCCGACAAAATATCCTTAATAACGCTCAATCGTTTTAGACCTGATGCGGATATTTTTCCCGCTTAGAAATGTATTCGACAATTTTGTCGGATTCGTCAAAGAGCCGACAGAAGACGCGATCATGTTCAATAGATCATCTAAAATGACTGTGTCGTTATGAACGTCATGACGTTCCACAATATCTTTCAAATAGGTCCTCTGAAACAGATCGCGCAGATACCGGCTCTTTTCCTCATGCGTCGGCAGTGTCGCCGCAGCCGGCATGCCGCCGTAAGTATAATAATCAAGCCATGCGTTTCTCTTTTCGCCCGCATACGCTTCACTGAACTCCGCAAAGGAAAGCGGGAAAACGCGGATTTCATCGCCGCGATCGCGAAACTGCGTCAGGATATCCGTCGAGAGCATTTTTGAGTTGCTTCCGGTCACATAGATATCCGCATTCCGGACTTTCATCAGACCGAGAACGACGTCAATAAAGGTCAGCTTTGCGTCTTTATCCGCTACATAAGGATTCTGAATTTCCGAAACAAATTGAATTTCGTCGATAAAAACATAATACTGTTTCGTTTTGTCGGTAAGCTTGGTTCGGATATATCGATCCAGTTCAAAAGGGTTTCGATATTTCGCATTCGGAATTTCATCCAACGCCAACCGAATTATCTGATCGTCAGCGACGCCTTTTTCATGAAGATATCTATTAAATAATTCAAACAGAAGATAGGACTTCCCGCAGCGCCGGATACCTGTGATCATCTTAACTCTGCCGTTATTCATTTTATCGATCAGTTTTTGTATGTAGAAGTTTCGAGAAAATTCCATTTTACCCCTGCAGATTTAATCCAACCGAAATTATTTTGCGGATTCCGCATTTTTTCTTCGTATTATAGAGCGGATGTCATCGCATGTCAACCAATTTTGAAGAATTTTTGCGGATTCCGCATTTTTTCTTCCTGGTAAGGCGGGACGAGCTGCGGTTATTCCCGTACAGCGCCGATCTCCCTCGCTCCGAACCTTACGTCCGACACGGTCGGGAAGGCGTCGCGAGACGGATCAAACCGACGCGACGCCCCGACTTTTCCCCGACAGCGATCGAAAATGATAGAATATTTCTCATGAACGAAAGCGAAATCAAGCGGCGCGTGTTGACCCTGTTCCTGATCGGAACGGCGGTTTACGGACTGATCCTGTTTCTCTGCCTGCTGATCGGGAAGAACCCGCTGACCGTGGCGGTCGGCGCCGCCGGCGCGATCGTTTACGCCGCGTTCGCGCTCTACCTTCTTTGGCTCAGGCGCAGCGGCTTTAACCTCAGCGAAAGCGTTCGTCCGGCGCGGAAACGCCCCGAGCCCGCGCGCGCCGAACCTTTCGCGGAAGCCGTGCGGCAGGACAAACCGTTGAAAATTTATGTCGCCGCGCCGGAAAACCCGCTCCCCGACGAAACCGAATCAGCGCCCGATCCGGCTCCCGCCCTGCGATTTCCCTTGCCGCGGACTGACGAGACCGCTCCCGCCGAAACGACCGTCTTCAAAACGCACGCCCACTGGATGAGATTCTTTCGCCGCGGCTTTTGGCCGCTCCTGATTCTGATC
>JASBYO010000084.1 GCA_029983925.1 Flexilinea sp. | reverse complement strand
GCAGCTTGATTGTAGCAGGCTGAGCAACGGATGTCAAGAAATAAAATTTTATTTTATGAGTTTTCAAGCCCATTCTTCCGGGACATTTGTCATAAGCAAGAGGCCGCCGTGAAATTTAATTTGACGAAACCGGTTTTACAGGATTCCAACAAGATTAGGAACCGGCGGTGACGGTCCGATAACGCAGATCGGAAGGTCTCGGACGAAGCAGGGAATCGCCATCTGTTCGCCTCGCAGCGTTGAAATAGCAGCCTGAACAAGCGGAGCTGAACCCGGGAACGATAAGCTGATCCGACCGGAATAGCGCAACGGCGCGGCTCAGATCCTAACAATTTAAATGTTCAGTCTGAAACAAAAATTCGGATACGCACAATCGTCATAACCCACTTTGAACGATTTTCCAACCCCATTCTCCGCACCTTCCGTTCCCGCAATCCGTCCGTACATTGAATATAATAACTTTCATGACAGCGCGCGCACTCCCTCAAGGTCAAATCATCCTCATCGACGTCGTTGTTTGGATTTTTCTCCATCTCGCGATCGGGTACGTCACGTCCCGGATCCCGATCCAGCGGTTCAACCCGGACAGTCCCTTATTCCGTCCGAAACCCTGGGAACAGGGCGGCGAAATTTACCAGAAATATTTCCGCGTCCGTTCCTGGAAGAAATTTCTCTTTTCCGGAGCGGCGTTTTACCGGGACGCGTACGAAATAAAAAATCTCAAGACATATGATCTTGAGAATTTATACCTTTGGCGGCTGGAAAGCTGCCGGGCGGAATTCTGCCATATCGCCATGATCCCGCCCGGGTTTCTCTTTTTTCTTTGGAACCCGCCTTCATTGGCTTGGATGATGGTTGCGTACGCGTTCATGAACAATTTCGTACCGATCATCGCCCAACGTTACAACCGGCCGCGCGTCACGAAAATTATCCTCACGCGCGAACGACAATTTGGGAAGCCGTCCCAATAAAAAACGCTTACGCTTCGGCAATCTCCAACGCTATCCGCATCATGTCGGTAAACGCATGCTGACGCTCTTCCGCGCTGACCTCCGCTTTCGTCGTCAACAGGTCGGAAATCGTACAAATCGCCAAGGCTTTTTTCCCGGCGCGCGCCGCGTTCATGTACAGCGCCGCAGCTTCCATTTCCACAGCCATGACGCCTAATTTCGACCATGCCAACGTTCCGTCCAACCCGGATTCTCCGTAGAAAATATCGGACGAAAGCAGTCCGCCAACGCGGTAATTCAGCCCGTTCGCTTCGCAGCGTTCAGCCGCCGCGCGCAGCAGCCCGTAATCCGCAATCGGAGCGAACGCCCCCGGAAGATTGAAATTATGGAAATAATTCGAATCCGTCGACGCGCCCTGTCCGAGAACGATATCAAAAAGTTTCAGCGTCGGATCGATCGCTCCGGCGGACCCGACGCGAATAATCGACGATACGCCGAAAAAATTAAAAAGTTCGTATGAATAAATCCCGATCGACGGCATGCCCATTCCGCTCGCCATGACCGAAACGCGTTTTCCCTCAAAATAACCGGTATATCCCTGAACGCCGCGAACGTTATTGACCAGTTCCGCGCCTTCTAAAAACGTCTCGGCGATTTTCTTCGCGCGGAGCGGATCGCCGGGCATCAAGACAGTCTTCGCAAAATCTTCCGGTTTGCAATTAATATGCGCCGTCGCGCCATGATACGTCATAATTCCTCCAGATTTTCAGGATTCGATTCTGATTTTTTAAGCCGGCTCGCCGATATACGCTTTCAGCAGCCGATACGTATTCATCATACCGTCGATATGCGAACGCTCGTATCCGTGCGACGCGTAAACGCCCGGTCCGATTAAGCCGTGCCGGACGTCATTTCCCGCTTCAACGGCAACATCGGCGTCGGAACCGTACCGCGGATAGAGATCGATCGCATAATCGATCTGGTTCCGCTCGGCCGCCGCGACCAAACCGTCAACCATCTTTTTATGATATGGCCCGTGATTATCCTTGGCGCAGATCGAAACCTGACGTTCGCCGCATTCCAAACCATCGCCGATACAGCCCATATCCAACGCCAAAAACTCGGTTACATCGGACGGAACCGATCCCGCTCCGCCATGACCGACCTCTTCATAAACGGTAATATGAAGGTAAACTTTTCGCGCCGGAGCTGCGCCGCGGGCCTTTAAATCCTTCGCGTACCCGAGAAGGATCGCCGCGCAAAGCTTATCGTCAAGAAAACGGCTTTTCAAGTAACCGCGTTCCGTAACCGTCATGCGCGGTTCGAAACAAACGAAATCGCCGTTCGCGATCCCGAGTCCGCGCGTCTCCTCTTTCGAAGAAGTAAATTCATCCAGAACGACTTCCATGTTCAGGAAGGTATGCTTCTCCTCCTCGTAGTCGCGGTTAACATGAACCGAGGGATTCGAGAGCTGGAACGTTCCGGTATAGACGCGCCCCGAACGCGTATAAACGCGGACATTTTCGCCTTCAGTATTCTGAACGCGCAGCCCGCCCAGCGGCATCACGCGCAGCCGCCCGTTCGCCTTAACTTCAGCTACCATCGCGCCGAGCGTATCGAGATGCGCCGAAACCATAATCGGATCGCCCTCTCCGCCCAAATAAACGACCAGGCCGCCCTTATTTGTTTCGATAGGAGCGTAGCCTAACTCGCGCAGCATTTGTGCAAATTGCGCGACAACCGCTGCCGTCATTCCGGTCGGACTATCCGTCGCCATCATTTTAATCAACGCATTGAGCATGTATTCCTGAACCGTCATTTCCATTTTTCTGACGTTCCTCCGTATGATGAGATGTAATAAAGGATGACTATAATTTCAAAACAGGCCGTTTCAGACCCGCTGGAAATCGATATGACCTTTTTCGACGTCGACCGATACGAGAACAACGCGGATAAAATCTCCGACGTCCAAACCCGTCTCGCCCTGAACAACGCGTCCTTCAACCGGAACGCTCAAGATCCGCACCCAGGTCCCTTTCTCGGCCGCCCCGGTCACAAAACCCTCAAACGTTTCGCCGATCGAACGTTTCAGCAGCAATGCCGCCGCCGATTTATAGATTTGGCGCTCGACTTTCGCCGCCGTATCCTCCATCTCGGTCACCCGCGCGGCAATCCGAACCAGACGCGCGTAGGAATACGGCGATTTTTCCCCGGCCAAAACCGCTTTCAATAGACGCTGCGTGATCAGATCGGGATAACGACGATTCGGCGCGGTCGAATGCGCATAATCGGCAGCGGCTAATCCGAAATGGCCTTCTCCGCTCGAACCCGCTCTTTCGGCCGCGTATTCGCCCGAACCAAGCAGCTTAATCACCGTCAGCGACAAATCCGGGAAGCGCCGCGGATCAGCTTCCCGGCGCATTTCTAAAAAATGGTTCAACGCCTTCGAATCAGGCCGGTCGGGCAGCTTTACGTCATACTGCGCAGCCACAGCCTGGATTCGGTCCCAGCGCCGCGGCGTTTTAACAACGCGTCGGAGCGTCGGGAAACCGCGCTTCGACAAGAACCGCGCCGTAACGCCGTTCACGGCAATCATCAGATCTTCAATCAAATCCTTCGCGTCGTTCCGTTCCTCAACGCTTAGCGATACGATCTGTCCATTTTCAAAATTCGCTTTTCCCTGGATCGTCATGAAATTCAGCGCGCCGTTCTCGTCGCGCCGGCGCCGCAGCGCTTTCGCGATTCGGTTCTGGATTCGTAAGTTTTCGTCCAATCCGTTTACGCTCGAGATCGCCTCCGGCAGCGCCGTTTTTTCCTCCAGCCATGGACCGACCGCGTTATACGTCAGCTTGGCGTAATTCCGAACCAACGCGCGATATACCGTTTCCGCAACCAGGCTCCCTTCCGCGTCGAACGCCATATCCGTAACGATCGCGACGCGATCTTCGTCCGGATTCAAAGACGTCAAATCGGTCGATAACCGTTCCGGGAACATCGGGAAAACATGACCCGGCGGATAGACGGAAGTCGTATTAATATACGCGTGGCGGTCGATCGCCGAACCCAGCGGAACCAAACCGTCTACCTCCGCGATCGCGACCAGAACGCGATCGACGCCGTTCTTCCCGGGAACCGCGACCGTCAGCTGATCGAGATCTTTTGAATCATCGTTATCAATCGAACACC
Source organism: Flexilinea sp. (assembly GCA_029983925.1). Taxonomy (GTDB): domain Bacteria; phylum Chloroflexota; class Anaerolineae; order Anaerolineales; family Anaerolineaceae; genus Flexilinea. Next base: position 7,370 of record JASBYO010000084.1, on the reverse strand, counting down.
AAGGCAGGCGGCGCAGATCCGGATCGTCCGCGTTGGGACGGACCGGGCCGTTTATCTTTGAAAGTTCGAACAAAACTTCCTTCGAAAACGCAGCGGTCATTCCGCGCTTACGCATCGCGATCCGAGCCAAATCGCGCAGCAAGGTTACGTCGTTTTCGGAACCGATCCTTTCATTTCGCTCTTTTCGCCCTTTCATGGCAAAATTTCCTTTCTGTCGGTACGTACGCTTTCCTTATTATATATGGATTTTTTCTACTTTAGCTATCCGGGAAAGAGCGGATCCGTATCATCGCATAACGCGGAAAGTAAACTCGCCGGTTCGGAAATCCGTATTTACCAACTTTACGTCAACAATATCACGAGTTTTGAGACCGGTTTTTCCCCGTTTAATAAATCCTTCAATCGGCAGCGATAAGACGCGAACGCGAATCCCCTTTTTAGACGAATCGCCGACATCGGTAACAACCGCTCGAAAACGCTCTCCAATCCGTTTATGCATCAGCAAAGCCGCGGCCGAAAGATAGGATTCGCTGCAAATACCGGAAACGGAACTTTCGCGCGTTGATAAATGCGTCGCGATATACGCTAAGCTCTCAAACGGATACGGCGACTCCTCTCCGGCCAGCGCCGCTTTCAAAATCCGCTGCATAATCAGGTCTCCATAACGTCGGTTAGGCGCGGTCGAATGGACATAATCGGAAACCGCCAGGCCGAAATGCCCCGTCCCCACGGTTCCCGGCCGCCAAGCGGCATATCTTCCGTTCCCCAACCATCGAATCACCGTCCGCGATAAATCCGGGAACCGCTCCGGATCGGCTGTTCTCTGATCAAAGAGAAACTTGCTTAACGCCGATTGATCCGGTTTATCCGGAAACGCAACGCGATAACCCTTCGCGATCGCAATAAATTTTTCCCAACACCCAGGCACGGGGATAATCCGCCGGATCATCGGATATCCGCGTTTCATCAGAAAACGCGCAGCCACGCAATTTGCGGCGATCATAAACTCCTCAATCATCGCGCTTGCTTCATTTCGCTCCCGAACGGAAAGAGAGACCACGTTCCCTTTTTCATCCAAAATCGCCTCGCCTTGCGCAGTTTCAAAACGCAGCGCGCCCGATTGATCACGCGACCGTCGAAGCAAGCCCGCAATCCGGCTTTGAATCAAAAGGTTTTCAGCCAACCCGGAAACGGCAGAGATCGCTTCTGGCGTTTCAATTTCTCCGCGAAACCACGGGACAACCGCCGAATACGTCAGACTGGCGCGATTCCGAACCAGGGCAGGATAAATCGTCTCCGAAACCAATCCGCCCGCGTCGTCAAAGGCCATATCTGTAACGATCGCGGCGCGATCCGCGTCCTGAACCAGCGAGGTCAAATCGGTCGATAACCGCTCCGGAATCATCGGGAACATACAGCCTGTCGTATACACTGTCGCCGTATTAATAAACGCATGGCGATCGATCTCCGACCCCAACGGAATCAGCTCTGTGACATCCGCAACCGCGACCAATATACGGCAAATACCGTTCCCCTCAGAAAGCGCAACCGTCAGTTGATCCGCTTCAAGCACGCGGTCGTTATCAATCGAACACCAGGGCAAATCTCGTAAATCCTGATCCGTCGATCGCGCGCGAACCGGCGCGTCGATCCGATCCGCCGCTGCTCTGACCGCGTTCGTAAAATCGGTAATCAGACAACGATTTTCCAACGAGGTCTTCGCCATTAGCGCCAACAGGCCGGCATCATTTTTGAAATCGCGCCGATGGATTTTTTGATTCATGCGTAAACAGCTCGCTTCCGAGACAAGAAATTATGATTCCATAATTATAGTATTTTTTACAATGAAGCGGAAACACGCCAGCAAGCAAGCGGAAGGGCAAATTCTCCTGAAACGAAAGGCGCAAAACCCTTTCAGCCGAGTAAAATTAAACAAAAACCAGATTACCCAGCCGGAAAGGAAACTGTCATCTCATGATTACGCATATCGTCGTCTGGAAATTCAAACCGGAATCCGAACTTGGCGCGACCAAGGCCGAAACCGCCGCCGCGCTCAAAGAAAAACTCGAACGTCTGCCCGCGCTTATTCCGGAAATCCGCTCGCTCAGCGCCGGACCGGACACGCTGCATACGCCGGCGTCATACGATTTCGGACTGATCGTTACGGTTGACAGCCGCGCGGACCTGGAAACCTACCGGGTTCACCCGGATCACATTCCCGTCGTAGAATACGTTTCGTCCGTCGCGGCGGCGCGGATCGCCGTCGATTTTGAATCCTGAGCGCGATCCGGAACGTGCGGATAAAAAAACACGCCCGAGCGATTTTCCGCGCCTCCGAATTTGGGGACGGTTTAGCTTGCGGCTTCTTCGAGCGGAAAGGTATAGCTCAGAAAAACCTCATGCATCTTCGGATGATCCTTAGATAATCGGATGGGTCTGCGATCTTTCCCGATCAGCGCGTGTTTCGTTTCGCCGACCGCGCAAAGCGTCCCGTCCGACTTTCGGTAAACTTCATACCGAACCGTCATCTTATACCCGTTATAAAAAATAAGCCGCTGATGAATAACCGCCTCGTCGCCGTAATAAACCGGCTGTTTATATTCGCAGGACGAAGCCGTTACGACGATCAGCATCCCCAGCGCTTCCATCTTCGCGTACGGAACGCCGATCGTTTCCATGAAATACGTCCGCGCCTCCTCGAACCAGCGGAAATAATTCGAGTTATGAATGACCCCCATCTGATCCGTTTCGTAATACTGCGCTTTATGAATATACGGATACGTATTAATCTCCTTCATGCCCTATCCTCGTTTCGTTTATAAAATCGAATTTTCCCGAATTCCCGGTAATAAACCGTAAATATTGACGCCCGTTTTATCGTCAAAATACGCTTTCAGCTCAAACAGACGGTTCCAACGCGCGACCGAACCCGTGTCCGTACCATGCCGCCGCGCTACGTCTACCATGCGTTTTTCAAGAATACAAAACCCGCTCGGCAGCGCCAAATAATCAACCAACTGCGCCAAATAATCATACGGCGTATATACTGCGTTCCGGACGTAAGTTTCAATAAAACGCTTATCCGCCTCGTCAACATCCCAATATTCGTTATAGCGGCGAATATCGTTGAGCGGATACGTATGCGTCAGGCAAATTCGCGCCGCGTCCGGCCATCCGCGCTCCATGCAGAAACGATAACCTTCGATTTGATGGCGGGCGCGGACAACCCCAACATAACGTCCGATATCATGCAGCAGGCAGCAGATCGACGCCTTTTCCGCGTCCATGCCGGGCATAGCCGACGCGATTCGCAGCGCCGCGTCGCCCGCGACCCGGCTATGACGAATCCAATTTCCGGGATTCCGCTTCGCCGCCCAGTCTAACGTCTTCAACGCCGTTTCCCGATTTGGAAAAGTTCCGTTATCCAACGACTCACCTCCCAACGTCTCTTCTTTCACATATGTTCCGTCGTTCAAGTCATTCGAAGCTCGAACGCCTTGATCTGAACTATACTTATCTAAGTATAGTTAGCTTTTACGCGCCGGATCTTTTTTTTCATGATCGGCGCGAAATTCCATCCGTACAATTTACTCAAAGGAGAATGCCATGATTTTAGACGCTTTCAACAATATCGAAAAATATGCCGCTCTCGGAGCCGGATTCTCCGACGCGGTTCGCTTTATCGCTGAGAACAAGCTGAGCGGCCTTCCGGCGGGACGGACCGACGTATCTGAAAACTGTTTTGTTTTGAATCAAATATACGAAACCAAGCCGATTTCCGAGGGAAAATTTGAATCGCACCATCGGTACGCGGATCTTCAGTATCTCGTCGACGGCGAAGAAACCGTCGTTTGGCAAACGGTCGAAAAACTGACCAAAATTGACGAAGACCCGGAAAAAGACTTCGTCTTATATCAGGGAGACGGCGTCCCGCTTCCGCTCACGGCGGGAAACTTCATGATCTTATTCCCCAAAGACGCGCATATGCCGAGCAGAACGCTCCATACGCCGCGAACCAACCGGAAGCTGGTATTTAAAATCGTCTGTCCTGAAAATTTGAAATAGCCGTAGAAAAGAAGACTTTAACCGCAGAGAGACAAACTATTCCAGGATCGCGGAAACCATTGTCCGCAGACGGTTCTACGGATAGCGTCCAAAAGGGCTGTCTCTAAAGAATTTCGAACGAATCGTGTTAGAGATTCTCCACGAACCAATAATACCTGATCGCAGTATAGAAAAGAGGGAACCTAATTCGTAAAGGATGAAAATTACAATGGCAATTTTCATCCTTTACAGATAACAAACCTCAATAACGCTAGGTACAGATTCTCATGAACCGTTCTGCACCGACCGAGACGAGCGGGAACCGATAAATCCGCCCTGAGGCGCTTAATCTTCAGTCCGCAGGACGCGAATCGCGCCCAACATAACGCGATCGCCGGCGTCGGAACTGTATTTCTCGACAAGCCGCCGCTTCTTTCCGAAATGCGATAAGCTCGCCGGACCGCCGACACAGCCGCCGTCACACATCATCCCTTCAATAAAATTGTACGTGACTTTATCGCGCGACGCTTTCGTCAATTCCCGCTTGCATTCCTCATATCCGTTCGCCATTACGCCGCGCAGTTCGAACCCGTCGTCGGCAAGATGCTGCTCCTTGATCGCCTGAGCGACCGCGTCCGAAAGACCGCCGCAACGCGCAAAACCGCGCCCAAAACCCGAAGCGTCGCGGACATTAAAATCGGTCATCTCCAGCAGATTAATATCCTTCGCAAGGAACATCCCATGCATCTCCTCGAATGTCAAAACGCAATCGACATACGGAGCAACCGTATCCCACGTGATCTCGTTCTTTTTCGCGATGCAGGGACCGATAAAAATAATTTTACATTCAGGATCATGATCCTTAAGCACTGACGAAATCTGCGCCATCGGCGATAGATTATGCGAAATATCATCCTTTAGCTTCGGATGGAAGGCGCGGATATAATTTACGAACGCCGGACAGCATGACGACGTCAGGAAACCTTTTTCGACCAATTCTTTCGCCTCGCTCAGCGCCGTAAGATCCGCGCCGAGCGCCGCTTCGACGCTGCGGTAAAAGCCAAGTTTCAGAAGGCCGGAAAAAATCCTCCCGATCGTAATCTGCGGATAGGCTTCGTACTGTGAAACGACCGACGGCGCGACGACCGCGTAAACTTTATAGGCCGTATTCCGATTCGATTCGCGCAAAATCCTAATCGCGTCCGTCATGAACGACTTATCGGATATCGCGCCGAAGGGGCATTGATAAACGCATTGCCCGCAAGCGATACACTTGCTTCCGTCAATGATCGCTTTCTGGTTATTCTCTTTGTCGATCGAAATCGCTTTGAATGGGCAGGCTTTCACGCACGGACGAATATTTTTCGTAATCGCGCTGTATTGGCAGGCATCCAAACAACGACCGCACTCAACGCATTTCGTCTTATCAATTACGGCTTTCGTATCGACGATCCGGATCACGTCGCGCGGACAAACCATCTGACACCGATGCGCGATACAGCCGCGGCAGGAATCGGTCACCTTGATCCCATCAACCGGACATTCATCACAAGCAATATCGATCACCTCCACCAGCGTCGGGTCAGCTTTATTCCCTCCCAACGCCAGCTTGACACGCTCGGCGACAATCGCGCGTTCTTTATAAACGCAGCAACGAACGCGCGGAGAGTCCGACCGAATAACTTTTTCCGGGATCGCCGCAATCTTGAAATAATCAAAATCATCCTCGAACGCCAATTTCGCGACTTCCGCAAGGACGTTGGATTTAATAATCTGCAAGTTGGTATCGAATATTTTCCTTGGGTCGATTTCCGTCATTTATCCTCAACCTCTTCTTACTTATCGCCGAACCTACGTTTCGACCGATTTGCGCTCCCTGTATCCGCAAATCATTGCCGTCCGGCCTTGATAATATTATTATAGTCCAGCGGCGCGAATAACTCAAAAAACAGCCTAAATCAGCGCGATAAAGACATAAAAACAAGCGTAAATTAAGGACGGGAAACGCCTTATAGCAAACCGTTTGCCGCTTGATCTATTGTGAATATTATCCCAATTGGTAATCTTTGCCGGCTGCTGAAAGTTCCGGCGCTACACGAAAAAAAGAAAACTGCGCCTCAGCGCAGCATCGACTTTCCCGGAAATTTTGTGTTTGTGCGCTGGGGGGGAATCGAACCCCCACGTCTTGCGACACATGGCCCTCAACCATGCCTGTCTGCCAGTTCCAGCACCAGCGCGAATCACGAAAACTATTATACCGTTTCATGTCCGATTGTCAAGGATCGGGCAAAATCATAGAAGAATTTTGTGGCGAATCAGTGATATTGTCTTAGAGAAAAATCTTGGAAAATGTCTTGCAGCATGTCATGATGAACGTCAATTTGTTATGATCGGCAGCAGGAGGATTTCGAGACGTGAGAAAGGTATCATTACGCATGAACTCAGAAAAGCTAAATTGCCGGCGGGAAACCCTTCCGTTCCCGAAAGCGAAGCGGATGCGGTCGTCAGTCGCCAGATCGCTCTCAAAGACGCTCACCCGCGCCAGCAGCGCCGGAAATACGTCGGCGAAGAAATCCAAATGGACGGATCTTTCCATCTCTGGTTCGGTCCACGCAAAACCGTTCTTTATCCGGCCGACGACAACGCAATCCACGCCGTCGGCGCTTTCTTTGACCGGCAGGAAACGCTCGACGGCTATTTTCACGTCTTTGATCAGATTCTCCACAATTACGGCATCCCGGCGAAGTTCAAGATCGACAACCGTTCCGTCCTGTTTTATGGTCGGTACGCGCGATCAGGTACGATGCTTTTACATCCCGGCGAAGTTCAAGATCGACAACCGTTCCGTCTTTTATTACCGCTCTTCTGCAATGAAAGACAACAGCAAAGATGTTCTCACTCAATTTAATTACTTACGCCGGCCGGCAACTTGGCGTCCAACTCGAAACTACCGGCATTTCTCAGGCGAAAGGCGCCGTAGAACATGCTAATCAGACCTTCCAATACCGCCTCGTTAACGAACTGAGACTCCAAACTATTTCCTCAATCAAGCAGGCTGACCAATTCCTCATCGCTTCCTTTGTCACCAAATATAATTGGATATTCGCCGACCGCCTCGTCGGTTTCAGAAAGGGGACAGATTGCCTCGTTATCAAAGCTTTGGACGGTCAGTTATTTGCCTCCGTTGACGACCGGGTCTGCGCGTTGCACGAGATCCCCAAACATGCTGTATCCTCCCCTGAATTTGATGTCCCGGTTCCTTCTGTCCCAAAAAAACGGTATATCCCTCCGATGTCTCATCCTTGGAAACGTTCTTATTTTCTTCG
>JASBYO010000083.1 GCA_029983925.1 Flexilinea sp. | reverse complement strand
CTTTCAGCGATATTCTCTTTACAGCGCACATCTGAATACAACCCTCCTTCATGCGGTCCCATGCCGCAATTTAATAAACGCAAACCGGTTCCATTGTAAGACGAATTCGCCTGAAATCCCGATTTTTCGATAAATTCCTGTGTCCATAACCAGAGGAAACGACCCGAAAAGGGAAAACGTCTCGCAAAAGACAGGCGTACGAAACCGTGCGGGGCTTGCGAGTGCTGGCCAAGACGTAACCGGGCAATATCACTGAATAACCGCGATACCTTTACCTTTTCCCCGTTCGGTGTTAAAATGAAAACGTTGATTGGGGACTCGTCTAATGGCAGGACAGCAGACTCTGAATCTGTATGTAGAGGTTCGAATCCTTTGTCCCCAGCTGAACCGGCCGTAAAGCCGGTTTTTTTTCCGTCTTACTCTCCCCGGATCCGCCGTCGGAATAAAAAAAACCCCGGTTTAATCCGGAGCTATTCATGACGCTTCAAACGGATGAAATCGAAAAAGAAGGATCAATACGCGTCCTCATCATCCAAATCGTCGTCTTCATCCAGTTCTTCGTCAATCCAATCTTCGACTTCAGCCTCATCCTCGTCGCCGTCGTTCTTATACCAATCGTCAATATCGTCGACCGTATCGATCAGGTCTTCAACCGACTTTTTCGACGACGGCGTAAACGTTAAACATCCGCGGTTTGAGTCCAACTCGATCAGCGCGGCGCTGCAATAATTTTCATCCAGGAATTCACATTCAAGATACTTACAACGGATTTTCGCCATTTTCCCCTCTCCTACGCTCAACAGCTCCGAACGGTTACCGTTCTATTCCGAATTTTGCGGCTATTCTAACCGATTGCCCCAAGACTGTAAAGCGAAACCAGGAAAATAATGAATCCTGACCCGCCGGAACGTCAAGCCGAATTTCAACCGGGACGGTCCCGGTACGCGTCGACAACATTCGGAAGGCCGTTGATCTTCGTTAAAATCCGGCTTAACTCGGAAATATCTAAAACCTCGATAACCGCCTTGATCGTGACGTAATTATGCGTAACTTTTGCGTTGAAGTTATGGAGATTGATATTTTCTTTAACGAAAAGATTGGTAATTTCGTTAACGAGCGCTTTCCGATCGTACGCCTGGATCGTTACCGAAACCGGATAGCGATCCGCGCCCTGGCCCCAGGATACTTCGAGCAGCCGTTCGGGGTTCTGGACCCGAGACAAATTCGGACAATCCACCTTATGGATTGTCGCACCGCGTCCTTTCGTAATATAACCGACGATATGGTCCCCCGGAGCGGGGTTGCAGCATTTTCCCAGCGTCGTATAAATCCCTTTCCCGAGCCCCTCGATCGCGATTCCGCCCTGCTTGTTCCAATCGCGGATCAGCGGTAATTCAGCCGGCTTCTGCGTCTCTGAAAGCCGGGTAATGATTCGGAAAATCGACATGTCTCCGCAGCCGATCGCGACAAACAGGTCGTCCGCGCTTTTATATTCGAACGACTTCGCCATCTCGTTAAAATCAGGTTCGATCAGCCCCAGGCGTTTTAACTCCCGCTGGATCATATCGCGGCCCTGAACTAAATTCTGTTCCCGGTCCTGACGCTTGAACCAGTTATTAATCTTCGATCGCGCCCGCTGCGTATTAACGAGGCCTAAGCTTTGATTCAGCCAATCGCGGCTCGGGCCGCCCGTCTTCGTCGTATTGATCGAAACGACGTCGCCGTTCTTAAGTTTATAGTTGAGCGGAACGATCCGCCCGTTAACCTTCGCCCCGCGGCAGCGGTGTCCGACTTCCGTATGAATCGTATACGCGAAATCAATCGGCGTTGAACCGACCGGCAGGTTGATCAGGTCCTGATTCGGCGTAAAAACTTCAACCCGGTCTTTAAGCTCTTCGCGGATATGTTCCATGAACTCGTCGGCCGATTTTCCGTCGCGTTCGAGATCTTTCGCGCGCCTCAAAAATTCGACTTTCTTCATCGTCATGGCGTCAATTTTTCCGCGGTCTTTATAGCGCCAATGGCGCGCGACGCCGTATTCCGCCAACTTGTGCATCTCGGCCGTCCGGATCTGAACCTCTAACGGCTTCCCATCTGAGTAAATAACCGCCGTGTGCAGCGATTGATACGAATTTTCCTTCGGCGACGCGATATAATCGTCGAACTCGTTCGGAATCGGGCGCCAATGGGTATGAATTTGACCCAACGCGGCGTAGCAGCTCGGGATATCCTCAACGATCAGGCGCAGTCCGCGCAAGTCGCGCAGCTCCTCCAACGCCTTCCCGCGATCGAGCATCTTCTGATAAATCGAATAAATATGCTTCGAACGGCCCGTAATCGTACATTTAATATTCGCCTGGGCCATGATTTCGGAAATCTGAGTCCGAATTTGGTTGATTTCCCGTTCGCGGGCAGGCTGGGTCGAAGCGATCGATTCCGTGATCATCGCGTACTGCTCCGGATACAGATAACGGAAAGATAAATCTTCCAGCTCCCATTTAAAACGATAAATCCCCAGACGGTTTGCCAACGCGGCGTAAATATCGAGCGTTTCCTGCGCGACGCGCTTCTGCTGTTCCTTTGTCGTAAACCCAAGCGTCCGCATGTTATGCAAACGGTCGGCCAGTTTTATAAAAATGACCCGATGGTCGTCAGCCATCGCCAAAATCGTCTTCCGCGTATTTTCGGTCTTTAATTCCTTTTTTCGCGCGCGTTCCTTCGCTTCGGGTTCCTGATTTTCGCGGGGTCCGTCCGCGCCGGCCCGAACGCTGTCCCTTTCAATCGGACCGAACGTCGACCGGTCGCTCTCCATGCGCTTGATCTGTCGCAGCTTGGTCACGCCGGCGACAAGATGATGAATTTCTTCGCCGAATTTTTCCGTAATAATCTCGTCCGTAATCGTTTCGTTATCCTCAATCGTGTCATGAAGCAACGCGGCGGCGATAATCGTCGCCGATAACTTCATCTCCGCAAGAATCATCGCGACAGCGACGCAATGGGTAATATACGGTTCGCCTGAATCGCGGATTTGCGTCGCATGAGCGTCCGCGGCGAAAGCGTACGCCTTTCGAACCAGATCAATATCGGTTTGGGTATAAAATTCCGGTAAACTTTTGATTAAATCGTCGAGCAACATCGGACGCGCAGAACCTTTCCCACGAAAAATGCCTTTTGCGATTTCTAAATAATCGTAAATTTTTACCTGCTGATTCCCCCCGTCCGCAAACCGGCCAGGACTTTACGATTTTCAATTTTACCGTATTTTTCGTAAGCCGGCATTAACTGCGCCCGGGCGCCCCGCCCGCTGCCCTATCCAAAGATGTTCCGCGCCGGGATCGCGATTCCGATATTAAAGCGGAACTGCCAAGCTCAGGACTTGGCAGTTCTAATAAGAAGGGAGATATAAATACCGGAATCATTTTTTTCGGTCGGAAAAGCTTGGGGAAATCAAGCGAAAAGGGAGACCCGCCCGTATATAAAATGACTCAGGGAATTATCGAAATTATTTACTCAGCGCCTCCGCTAATTTTTTCAGCGCCGTCACGCCGTCATCGTCGGGAGCCTCGAAACAGATTACCGGCGGACAAGCCAACGTCAATCCTTCATCCGTACTTTCGGCTTCCCACTTGCGCATCCATTCGCCGTCGGCCCAACTGTAAGAACCGAAAAGCGCAATCGGTTTTCCGGCTAATTTCGGTTTGCAGCTTTCAAACATCGGCAGGAATTCGCTGTCTTCCAACTCTTCGTCGCCCATCGCCGGGCAACCGAACGCGATCGCGTCAAATTTTTCGACGTCCGCATCCGTAAATTCGCCGGCGGTAAAAACTTTCACTTCAGCGCCGGCTTCGGCAACGCCGTCAGCGACAGCGTTCGCCATCTGTTCCGTATTACCGGTCCCGGACCAAAAGACAACTGCTACTTTTTTCATCGTTCAAGAAATCCCTTTCAACTTAGATCGCGACAGTCAGCCGTGACAAGGTCAGCCCTTCACGCCATTTCATCGCGTACACCGCGTTACATTTTCGGAACTTGCGGAAACTCCGCATCGCCGCGTCAATGTTCGAGTACACTTTCCAGATTCCGCTCGCTTTAGCGCAGGCGCCTTTATTCCGAATAAAACCCTGGACGTCGGCCGCCGGATATCCGAGAAACAATCCGATTTCATGCGGGAAACTGTCCCGACGCCGAATATTCAACGCTAAACGGTCGATCAAATCTTCAACCTCCGCTGAGCCGTCGTATCCGGCCGCATTCAGGATTTCCCGAACTTCCGGATTGCTAAAGATTTTCGCTAACTGCTTCGGCCGGTAAACGTACAATAAAGCCCGGTCCCTGCGAATCCTCAGCGTCCGAACGCATACGCCCTTCGGCAAAAGCAGCTCATTGATCGAAGCGATCCATTCGGCGAAGTTCTGATAATCGGGGATATCCGTATTGACGAGAGCGCCGGCTTTTATTCCGGCAAGCGTCGGAGCGCAATGGCGAATCAGCAATTCTTCAGTCATTCGACCCCCGAAATCAGTTTTTCCGAACCCGACGATCCTGCTTTGCCCTTGTCGGATCACGTTGCAACTATATTAGCATAAACTAACTTCCGTTTCAAGCCTAAACCGCCAAAGAATAATCCAAACGGTTTTTCTCTTTCCGATACTGGCTCGGCGAGACTTGATAAACGGAACGAAACGCTTCTGCGAATTTACCCGGATTCTCATATCCGATCATACAGGCAATTTCCAAAATCGAGTGCTGGCTTCTCCTGAGCAACGACGCGGCGCGCTCCAAGCGGCAATTGCGCGCGTACGTCGCGATCGGAAGTCCATACGCGCATTTAAAACAGGCTTTCAGGCTGCTCTGCGACATATTAAAACGATCGGCCAGCTCATCGAGCGTCACCCTGCGATCTATATTCCGTTTTAAATATTCCCTAACTGCGCGGATCCTGTTAAGCTGGAAACCGGGCAAATAAGAGGCGCCGCAAGGCGTAAAAATCGTTGAGCCAAGATAAAGCAGCAGCTCCACCACTTTCAATTTTTGGAACGTCATCCGAATCGCGTCCGGCAGTTCGGCGCAATCGCTCAGCATATGGCGCAGTTCAAAATTCCCGCGCAAAACATGCGCGCTCTTCCGCGCGCCGCCGCAGCTCAGCCAAGGTTTCAAATCGAGCTGCACCCCGGTCAGGAAACAATCGACCCGTACCGGCAACAGATCAGGCTCAAGGACAATCATCAGCCCGCGAAACGTTTCGCCGGCGGCCCAAATACCCTGAAGGCAGCGGCGATCCGTCAGCACAGCGACATCCCCCGGCGACAAAACTTCATCGTTCTCCAAAGCAGGAATCTGCAGCTCGCCTTCAATACATCCGAAAACGCAAATTGATCGTTCGCAATCCGCGCCGAAATCAAGCTTTTCAGGTTGAACCGAATAAAAATAAGCGAAACGGATACCGTCAAAAAGTTCCAACACATGAGACGGCTCCGGCGAGAATCCGGGCCGGCGTCCGGCGTCCGATTCTAAAGCGTTCATGAGTTTCCTCCGCTGCGGTTATATGATACTAACATCTCAAGATTATACATGAAGATCGCGCATTTGGTTAGCAACTCCTAATATGACGCGCGTTCAGTTCTCTATTCCGTTCCGTATTGAAATAAACGAGGGAACCGGAAGACCGAGGGTCTTCCGCCTGAAAAGTTCAATGCCGGCCGTCTAAGAATCCATATTCCGGAAAATCGGGGCCGCGCTTATAAAAACTGAAAATATACACTTGCGGGCGCCAAAAAGTTAAAATATCTGTATAGTTAAGATAAGTTCTTTTTTAATGATCGAATCTGCTTCGGGTTCGGTCTCGAACCGAGCGCTAAAACACTTTTCAAGAAAATATATCCGAACATCATACGAAGAAGGAGCTCAGGCGAGGATGAATATTTTTAAACAATTTTACAAACGATTTGCCGCCCCGATTTGGATGAGAGAGAATCCCGCCGGTTACGGCGACTTAACCGCGAAGCAGCGCGAAGCCGTCAGGAAGCTTCGCAATCCGAATATGCTCAGACGCGTCGCGCTGGAAGCGCCGGATTATGAAATTCGCGTTTTTGCGGTTGAGCTGACGAACGATCCGGAAACGCTCAGGCAAGCCGCTCAATCGGATATTCACTGGCGGGTACGGCTAAGCGCGCTGAAGAAGCTTAAAGATCGGGAATTGTACGGGCGCGCCGCGCGGAACGATCCGGATCCGACCGTCCGCGCGGAATCCATAGCGGCCATCACCGATCCGGAAACGCTTAAGCTCGTCGCGCTCAGCGACGCCAACGCAGAGGTGCGTACCGCGGCAGTCAGGAATATAAGCGACCAGGATATATTAAAGCGTATTCTGCAAAAGGATAAAGAGCCTAAAGTCCGCGAAGCGGCGGCCAAAAACATTCAGGATCAGGATACGCTCCGAACGATCGCGCTGAACGACGAAGCCCCGGACGTTCGCCGTTCAGCGGTCATGAAATTGGACGATCCTGAAACGCTTAGCCGGATCGCGTTGAATGATCCGGATAAAGACGTACGACTGGCCGCGTTTGAAAAAGACGCCGGCCCGGGAACGCTTCGCCGCGTCCTGCTTTCCGAGACGGACCAGTCCATGCGCGACTTAGCGTATCAGAAGGCGTCCGATCCCGAGACGCTCAGGATCATCGCGCTGAACGACGCCGATTGGAGCGCGCGGCTTAAAGCCGTCATGAAGATAACCGATCCTGAAACGCTCGAGACCGTCGCGCTGAACGATGCCGACGCGTGCGTCCGCGGGACAGCGATGGAGAAGCTGACCGATCTCGCCGAAAAGATACTGGCTGCGGCGCATGAGAAAAACCTCGGGCGCAGAACGGCCCGTTTCAGCGAATCAGAACGCAAAGAGACATCGTAACGGACGAATCAGCCCATATCGAACCCGCGCCGCCGGACTCGACGCTTTGCTAAGGAAAGGAAACCGGCATGAATCCGCTAAAGAAAATTTTCAACAACCTTTTCGGACCAATCTGGATAAAAGAAAATCGGAAAAAAGACTGGGAACTCTGGAAAAAACAGCTCGCCGCGATCGAAGCCGCAACCAATCCGGAAGAGCTCGAACGCGCCGCGCTGACCGCGCCGGAAATGGCGGTCCGCAAAGCGGCGGTTAAAAAGATAACCGATCCCGAAATAATCGAATCCATCGCGCTGAACGACGCGGATAAATGGGTTCGTCAAGCGGCGGTCAAAAAACTGACCGATCCGGAAAAGCTTACATTCATCGCCTTGAACGAAACCGATCCTTACCTTCGGCTGGCGGCAATCGGAAAATTGAACGATTCCGGAACGCTCGCGCAAGCGGCGATAAACGATCCGGATGCGAAAATCCGCCGCGCAGCTGCAAAAAAGCTGTCGGATCCCGAAGTTCTCGGTAAAATCGCCTCCGCTGATCCCGACCCGGAGGTGCGCCGGACCGCGATTCGGAATCTAAACGATCCCGAAACGCTCGAACGGATCGCGCTGCGCGAAACCGATCCGTATGTTTGTAAAACCGCTCTAAGCAGGTTAAGCGATCCGGAAACGATTCGGAACGCTTCGGTTCGAACGGCTTGCGCCAAAGTCCGCAAGGAAGCAATCGCGACGCTGGACATAAGCGATCCGGCGATCCTGAAACAGGCGGCGCTGCATGACGACGATTGGGGCGTGCGCTACGCGGCGGTATGGCGGCTAAGAGATCCGGACGGAATGATCCAGGTCGCGTTAAACAGCCCCGATCCGGACCTTCGGAAAATAGCGACTGAGAGGCTCGGCGATCCCGAAACGCTGATCGATGTTGCGACGAGCGATCCTGAGGCAAGCATACGCGCCGCGGCGGTTTGGAACTTGAACGACCTCGAGACGCTCCGAACAATCGAGCTGAACGACGAAGACCCGGAAGTGCGCTGCGCGGCGAAAACCAGACAGATTGTCGTTGAATTGAAAACCCAAAACCGGGAAGGAGAAACCGGATGAAAAAGAATCCGATTCGATTGAAAGAAAACGGGAACCGCAACCGAACCCTTATCGGAACGAGATTCGCGGTCTTCAACGCCGATTCGGACAACCTTAAAGCGGAGAGCGAAGCAATCGACAAATCGGAACCGGGAGGAACGCCATGATTCAAAGCGACGATAAACGAAACCGCCGAAACGGGGACAAAAACCTGAACAGCCCGAACTGGAAAAAGCGGCTGAAAGCGGTCAGGAAGTTGACCGATCCGGAACAGCTCGCACAAATCGCGCTCAACGATCCCGATCCGCGCGTCCGTTACGGCGCGATCCTGAAAGTCAGCGCCCCGGAAACGATCCGACGCGCCGCGACAGAGGATAAAGCGGCGATGAACCGGGAACTCGCGGTCCGGAAGCTCCCAACGGAAGCTCAGGATACCTTAAAAAGAATCGCCCGCCTGGACGCCGACCCGGAAACGCGCGCGGCGGCGGTCAGCCGGGTCGGCGATTTCGAAACAATCCGGGACGTCGCGCTGCATGACACAGACAAACAAACGCGCGAGACCGCGCTTTCCCGCGTAAACGATCCGGAAACGATCGCGCTGATCGCGCGAACCGACGAATCTCCCGGCATCCGGCACACGGCGTTGAAAGAATCGGCGGATCCTGAAACGATTCGGCGCGCGGCATTCGAGGATTCCTATGCGCCGATTCGTAAAACAGCCGTAACGAAGCTGAACGATCCGGACGATCTCCGAACGATCGCGCTGAACGACCCGGATCGGATCGTCCGTAAGGCGGCGGTCGAAAAATTGAGGGACCCGGAAACGCTGAAATTCGTCGCGCTGAACGAACCGAATCCGTACGTACGCCGGGCGGCGATCGTCCGGCTGAACGATCAGGAAACGCTGCGCCGGATCGCGGAGCATGATTCTGACGCGGGCGCGCGCCGGGAAGCGGTTCGTAATCTCGCCGATCGGGAAACGCTAAGCCGCGCCGCGCTCGAAGACACGGCGGAAAAAGTCCGTCTCGCCGCGGTAAAAAGGACGGACGACGCCGAAACGATCCGCGCCGTCGCGCTCCGGGAAATCGTAACGGATATCCGCTTAGCGGCGGTCGAAAAGTTGAACGACCCGGAAACGATCCGCCAGGTCGCGCTGACGGATTGCGAACCGTATATCCGCATGTGGGCGATCGATAAAATATCGGATTCGGATACGCTCGCGTTCATCGCGCGATCGGATAAAGACGCCCGTGTCCGCCGGCGCGCGCTGAAGAAGGTAACCGACCCCGAGACACTGCGTCAGGCCGCGCTGAACGACGCGGACGCGGACGTGCGAAGCGACGCGATCACGAAATGCGGCGACGATAAGACGCTCGCGCGAGCCGCGCTGAGCGACGGCGAGATTCAGAACCGCATTCTCGCTGTCGACCTCCTATACGAAACGGAGCCGGGACGAGCCGTTGAACCGCTGATCGAACTCCTGCGAAGCGGAAACCTCGAAGTCTATCAGGCGCAGAACGCGGCGAAACAACTCAGACAAATCTACCGATCCGAACGGGAGATCGCGCCGCGCCGGGAGACGATCGAAAACGCGCAAAGGAGCTATCAGGTCCTCCGGCACACGGACGACGACCGCTACACGCATCACGACGACGATTTCGACATAGAAACCTTCCGATTCCGTCTCGACGACCCGGATCAGGATAAGGACACTTCCGGCGAATAACGCCGAATCGTTTTTCGTTCGAAAGACAGGAGACGCGCATGGATCCGACAACAAGATCTTTTAATAACCTTTTCGATCCGACTATGCATGATCCGATACGACTGGCGCGGGTCTTGGGGACGCATCGCGATCAGGAAATTCAAGAATACGCGGAAAAGCAGCTGACCGAAAGGGGATATACCCTGGGGCAGCGAAGCTTCGTCCGAAAGAAAATAAACCGAAAAAGCGCTTCAACCCGCGCTGGCTATGCCCGAAAGACTGATTCGGAGGTTTTATGAACCGTTTTTCGCCGCGCAACTTCATGCTCCTGCCCACGATGGCGTGCCAGGCGTCGTGCCGTTACTGTTTCGCGAAGAAAAACGGCGCGGTCATGAGTCTTGACATCGCCGAAAAAGCGGCCGCGTTGATCGAACGCCTCGCCCCGGCAGATCAGAAAATTCGACTGACCTTTCACGGCGGCGAGCCGCTCTTAGCCGGGATCGCTTGGTACGAAACACTGCTGCCGCTGCTGGCGGCGAGATTCGGACGGCGGATCCGCTTCTCGATCCAATCCAACCTTTGGGCGATCGACGGAGCCTTCGCCGCGCTCTTCCGAAAATACCGCGTCAGCGTCGGAACGAGCGTCGACGGCAGCGAAGAAATCTGCGACGCGCAGCGCGGGTCCGGTTACTACGCGAAAACGAAAGCCGGCGAAGCGCTGCTGCGCGCCCATGGGATCGGTGTCGGCGAAATCTGTACCCTCGCCGCGCCGAACGCGGGCCGCGCCGGCGAAGTTTTCCGCCGCGCCGAAAAACCCTATGCGCTGCATGGCGCGGTTCCGGCGCCGCAGTCCGGGTCGAACGGGATGAGCGTCAGCGCCGACGGGATGAAACGGATCCTCCTCGACAGTTATGACGCTTACCGAGCCGACCCCGCCCATAACCGCATCACGACGATCGACGCCATGGCAAAGGGCTGTTTCGGCGGAACAGGGACGGTCTGTACCTTTTTCGACTGTCTCGGATCGTTCGCCGCGATTGACCCCGGCGGCGAAATCTACGCCTGCCAGCGCTTCGCCGGTTTTCCCGAATTCAGCCTCGGAAACGTTCGTGACGATCCGAGCGAAGAAAATCTCGTCTCGAGCGCGGGTTACCGCCGTTTGCGCGCCGCTGAAAACAGGAAAAAGGACGCCTGTGCCGGCTGCTGGCATTTCAACTACTGCAACGGCGGCTGTTTATATAACGCGCTGACGGCGGGAACGGCGAAGGATCCCTATTGCGAAGCGTATCGGGCGGCGTTCGACCGTATCGCTTACGACATGGCGCTGGAAATGGGGCGTGTCCTGCTCGGCGAAGCGGGAGATACGCCGGTATTAGCCATGGCGGGCGACCGGCCCCATCCCTACGAACGCAGGCTGAAGGAAGTCCGTTCAGCGCCGCGGCGGACATCCGAATAAGTCGTCTGCCAACAGAAACGGAGGAATAATACGATGGGACGCTTCAAACAATTCTTTATCAACCGGTTCGGGCCGGTCTGGCTTAAGGAAAACCGAGATGGCGGCAAGTATTTCAGGGAAGAACAGATCAAGGCCGTCAGCGCGCTCTCTTCTTCGGAGGAACTCAAACGCGCCGCGCTGGAAGCGACGGAATGGTATGTGCGCGCAGCG
This sequence comes from Flexilinea sp., assembly GCA_029983925.1. GTDB lineage: Bacteria > Chloroflexota > Anaerolineae > Anaerolineales > Anaerolineaceae > Flexilinea. The sequence goes on along the minus strand of JASBYO010000083.1, from coordinate 246 downwards.
GCGGTCTGGAAGCTGGACGACCCGGAGACGCTGAGGACAGCCGCTCTGAACGACAAGCATTGGGCCGTGCGCAAAGCGGCGGTTGAGAAGCTTGACGATGCGGAGACGCTGACGACAGCCGCGCTGAATGATAAGGAGACGTGCGTTGGACGGCAGTTGAAAAGCTGGGCGATCAGGATGTATTTAAGATCGCCGCTCTGAACGACAAGCATTGGGCCGTGCGCAAAGCGGCGGTTGAGAAGCTTG
>JASBYO010000082.1 GCA_029983925.1 Flexilinea sp. | reverse complement strand
GGGGATTGCATTTCTTCCCAAAACCCCCGTCCCCCTCGCCGTCAGCTCCTGTTTTGCGGCGTATTTAACGGGAATAATCCCGCGTAAGGTAATCAGCGAAAAATATTTTGGCAATTTCGAAACCGAATTTCAGAATCCTGCCTTTCGCGCAAGCATCTTCAAGCTCCGGCGTAAAGATCATTCCCCAATAATCTTGATCAAAACGCGCTTTTCGCGTTTCCCGTCAAATTCAAAATAAAAAATTTGCTCCCACGTTCCGAAATCAAGCTTCCCGTTCGTCACCGCGCAAACGACTTCACGCCCCATAATCGTCCGTTTTAGATGGGCGTCAGCGTTATCTTCGTAGCCGTTATGACGATACTGATCATACGGTTTTTCCGGCGCCAACCGCTCCAGCCAAACTTCATAATCCTGATGGAGGCCCGCCTCGTCATCGTTAATAAAAACCGACGCGGTAATATTCATCGCGTTCACAAGAACCAGACCTTCGCGAACGCCGCTCTCGTCAATCGCAGCTTGAACCTCACGCGTAATATTAACCAGTCCGCGCCGTGTCGGCAGCGCGAATTTCAATACGTTTCGATAACTTTTCATCTCAATTCCTCTCCAATCCGGAAAAATCCTTCTCATTTTAATTATAAATTTCGCGAACGCTGCCGATCTGATTCCCATGATCTTTATCTTAATTTAATATGCTATTTGACTGTCCATATCAGCTATCACATTTCCGGAATGAACTATAATAATCGATAATCAACTAAGCGCAAACAGATAAAAAATCTCTTTGGAGCGACGTTATGCGAATTATTCACGCAAACATCATCGAAGAAACAGTCCGGGAACTCTGTATCCATGCAAATACGCATATCCCGGGCGATATTCTCTCCGCCTTAACCGCGGCTCAAGCGCGCGAGAAAAGCCGAATCGCGAAAAATATTCTCTCCGATATTCTCGAAAATAACCGTCTGGCAGCGGCAGAAAACATCCCGGCCTGTCAGGATACCGGCATGGCCGTCATATTCGTCGACATCGGACAGCAGGTTCACGTCGAAGGCGATTTCAACGAAGCAATCCAAAACGGCGTCCGCCGCGGCTATAAAGACGGTTATCTTCGCAGCTCGATCGTCGGCGATCCGCTCGAACGCGTGAATACCGGCGATAATACCCCGGCGATGATTACGACGCGAATCGTCCCCGGCGACCGATTAAAAATCACCGTCGCCCCAAAAGGGTTCGGCTGTGAAAATATGAGCCGATTGGCAATGCTGAAACCGGCGGAAGGCGAAAAAGCGGTTCGGGACTTTATCCTCAAAACGATCCTCGAAGCCGGACCGAACGCCTGTCCGCCGATGGTCGTCGGCGTCGGGATCGGCGGATCATTCGACAAAGTCGCCGAGACCGCAAAGCGGGCGCTCCTGCGTCCGGTCGGATCGCGGAACGCGAACCCACGTATCGCCGCCATGGAAGCAGAACTTGAAAAAGCCGCCAACGACAGCGGGATCGGCCCGCAGGGCTTCGGAGGGCGGACGACCGTTTTAGCCGTCCTGATCGAAACGCTCCCGACGCATATCGCCGCGCTCCCGGTCGCCGTCAATATCAACTGCCACTCGACGCGGCACGAAACGAGGACGCTATAATGAACGCAATCCATCTAACCGCGCCGTTTATTAGAAACGAAGATCTCAGGAAATTAGCCGAGCTGCGCGCCGGCGACCGCGTCCTGATCAGCGGGACAGTCTTCACCGCGCGAGACGCAGCCCATAAAAAAATGATCGAGCTGCTCGATTCAGATCAGCCGCTGCCGTTCGATCCGAACGGCGCCGTAATCTATTACGTCGGGCCGACGCCCCCGCGTCCGGGCGGCGTCATCGGATCCGCCGGGCCGACAACCGCCTCGCGCATGGACGCCTATACCCCGCGGTTATTGGAAATGGGCGTCAAAGGATTAATCGGAAAAGGTTACCGAAGCGAAGCGGTACGAGAAAGCTTGGCGGAAAATCGGGCAATTTACTTCGGCGCAACCGGAGGCGCCGGCGTGCTGCTTTCAAAACGGATCGTAGCGGCGGAAGTCGTCGCTTTTCCGGAATTAGGGACGGAAGCGGTTCGGAAACTGACGATCCGCGACCTTCCGGCAACAGTTGTCACAGATTTCAAAAAAAATTACCTGTACGTCTGCGGTCCGGAAACCTGGCGCAGCCAAAATCTACCTGAAAGAGGTGAAAATCAATGAAAGAAGATCTAAAACCGAAAACCAGTCTTTACGCGCAGTTCGCCGCAGCGATCCGCGAAAAAATCGAAAACGGCCGTTATCATCCCGGCGACCGACTGCCCTCGATCCTTAAAGCGGCGGAAGAAGCGGGGCTCAGCGCCGGAACGGTCAAGCAAGCTTACAAACTCTTAGCCGACCAAGGGTATCTTTCGATGATCCAAGGGTCGGGGACAGTCGTCCGCGACCGCCGCGCGAAAGCCGAAAACGACAACGGCGTTCACTTAATCCCAGCCGGGAAACAGGCGAAGGCCGAAAAAGCGATCGGCGCGCTTTTCCAACAACTGTCCGGATTGGGCTTTACTTTTTCGGAAATCCGTATCCTGCTCGATCTTAAACTCCGGCAATATATCAACGAAACGACAAAGCTGACGATCGGCGTCATCGACTGCAACCCGGAAGCGCGGCGCATGATGACCGATAAAATCGCGGAATTTTACGATTCGGATATATTCGAATACGGACTGGAAACGATCCTGAGCTTTCCCGATCGTATCCCCGACGATCTGAGCCTGATATTTACCACGACGACACATGAGGAGACTTTAAACGAAGTTCTCGCCAACCGCGTCAAAATCAACGCGCTGGCGCTTTCGCCGACCGCCGAAACAATCTCCGCGATCGCGAAGCTGGATCCGAACGATAAAATCGCGCTCGTAGCGCTTAGCCATGAATTTATCGGGATCATGCTCAAAGCGCTCCACAACTACAGCGACATCCGAATCAAGCCGACCGTGATTCATTTCGGCGCGACATCCGAATTGAAAATCGGCGGAAAATATACCTACGACGCGATCTTGCTCCCGGCGAATTTCGACCGTTTCAGTACGAAAGCCGAACAGCAAAAAATCGCCGCTTTCGAAAAAAACGGGGGGAAAGTCATTCGATTTGAATACCAGATGGATCATGGTTCAGCCATTTTAGCCGAAAAATTGATTGAGACGACGAAAAACCGGCTTCAAAACGAAGCCGTCCGCTAAAAAAGGAGTCAAGCCTTGGACCGAAAGAAAAAACTCGTATTAGGCGTTATCGGCGCGGACGTTCACGCCGTCGGCATTCGTATCCTCGATTTCGCGTTCACACAGGCCGGATTTGAAGTCATTAACTTAGGCGTCATGGTCAGTCAAGACGAATTTATCAACGCGGCGATCGAAACCAACGCCGACGCGATCGTCGTCTCTTCGCTATACGGTCACGGCGAATTGGATTGCCGCGGTTTGCGCGATAAATGCGTCGAAGCCGGTATCGGCGATATCCTTCTCTATATCGGCGGAAATATCGTCGTCGGGAAACAGCATTTCGAGGATGTCGAAAAGCGCTTTCTCGAGATGGGGTTCGACCGCGTATTCCCTCCCGGAACCGATCCGGAAGACGGCGTTCGTTGGTTAAAAGAGGATCTCAAAGTCGGCGATTGGGAAGACATCAGCGACGCGTAGAATCGGGATCGGGGAATGAACGTATCCTTATTAATTGACTTCGGCAGCACCTATACGAAACTTGTTGCGGTCGACAGCGACGCGCGGGAAATAATCGGAACGGCCCAAAGCCCGACAACCGTCGAAACAGATATCGGCAACGGCCTGCTGAACGCGCGGATGCAGCTGGAAAACGCGGTCGGCGCGATAAAGATCGCCTCGATTCGCGCCTGTTCGAGCGCGGCGGGCGGATTACGGATTATCGTTTCCGGTCTCGTCGAGGAATTGACCGCGAAAGCCGCGCGCCTCGCCGCGCTCGGCGGCGGCGGTAAAATCTTAAAAGTTTTATCCCGAAAAATAACGAACGCCGATCTCGAGTTTATCGAAAGCGCGCAGGCGGATTTATTCCTGTTGACCGGCGGAACCGACGGCGGCGAAGAAAAGTGTATTTTATATAACGCGAAACTTCTCGCCGAGTCGAACCTTTCCTGTCCGATTCTGATCGCGGGGAACCGTAACGCTGCGGACGAATGTTACGCAATTTTGACCGGCGCCGGAAAACAGGCGCAAATCTGCCCAAACGTTCTTCCGAAATTGGACGAGCTAAATATTCGTCCGGTTCAGGATCAGATCCGCAAAACGTTCCTTACGCAAATTGTCCATGCCAAAGGACTCAGCCGGATGGAATCAATTATGGAAGATATCGCCATGCCGACGCCCGTTTCTGTCCTGAAAGCGCTGACGCTGCTCGCGAACGGGACGAGCGAAACGCCGGGATTCGGCCCGCTGATCGCGATCGATTTAGGCGGCGCGACGACCGACGTCTATTCGATCGCCGACGGGATGCCCATGACGACAAATACCTTCCTGAAAGGGCTGATCGATCCGACCGAGAAACGGACCGTCGAAGGCGATATCGGGATGAGGATCAATATTCACGGTATCCTCGACGCCGTCGGCGCCGATCGCATCGCTCAAATCGCCGAAACATCGTCGGAGGAAGTCCGAAATTGGGCCGCGTCGGTCGGCAATCGTCATGAACAAATTCCGCGGAACGATTTCGAAAAACGGCTGGATCGGGCGTTCGCGTCCGCCGCGGTTCAAACGGCGACGATCCGCCACGCCGGGACAATCGAGGAAACCTATACCCCGACCGGGCCGATCTTTATCCAGGAAGGGAAAGATTTACGGACCGTTCGAAAAATTATCTTTATCGGCGGGGCCTTGATCCACGCGGCGGAACCGCAAAAAATCGCCGCTTTCGGAACCTACTCGAAGGAATTTCCGAAATCGCTCCGGCCTCAGCAAGTCGAGTTGTATACGGATAAAAAATATATCCTCTCAGCAATGGGCTTACTTTCCGAAACCGATCCGGAATTGGCTCTCCATATCATGAAAAAGGAAATCATCCATGCCTGAATCAAACGCGTCCAAAATTCAGCCTGAAAATCAGATCCCGTTGGAACCGTTCATGATTGAACGCCGCGAAGTATTAAGCGCCTGGAAAACCGGCGCGGAGGTCGATCTTGAAGACGGATTCGCTTATCACCGTCAGCTCGAACAATCAAAAAAATTTCCCGTTAAGCTGAGCGCCGCCAAGGCCAGCAGCACGACGTTAATTCAACCGCGGGCCGGCGTCCCGCTGATCAGCGATCATATCAAATTGCTGACATATCTCCAGAATGAAGGCGAAGCCGACCTGCTTCCGACAACGATCGACAGTTACACCCGGCAGAACCGCTACCGGGAGGCTCAAAACGGGATCGAAGAATCGCTGCGTTCCGGACGCGCCATGCTGAACGGCTATCCCGCCGTCAATCACGGCGTGGAAACCAACCGCCAGATTATCGAATCGCTCGACCTTCCGGTTCAAATCCGACACGGCACCCCCGACGCCCGGCTGCTGGCTGAAATTTGTTACGTATCCGGATTCACGTCATTCGAAGGCGGCGGAATTTCCTATAATATTCCCTACGCGAAAAACGTCTCGCTCGAAAAAACGATCCGCGATTGGCAGTACGTCGACCGCCTCACCGGATTGTATCAGGAAGCCGGAATTACGATCAACCGCGAACCGTACGGGCCGCTGACGGGGACGCTCGTCCCTCCCTGCATCTCGCATTCGGTCGCCATCCTTGAATCGCTTCTGGCCGCGGAACAGGGAGTCCGAAATTTAACGGTCGGCTATGGACAATGCGGCAATTTAATCCAGGACGTCGCCGCCATGAACGTCCTCAGCAAACTGACCGAGGAATACATGGCGAAATTCGGATTCGGCGACGCGGATATCACGACCGTTCTTCATCAATGGATGGGCGGATTCCCTCAAGACGAAGCCAAAGCATACGCCGTCATCTGCTGGGGATCGGCCGTCGCCGCGCTCGCGAAAGTCACGAAAGTTATCGTCAAAACGCCGCAGGAAGCCGTCGGCGTCCCGACGATGGAGGCGAACGCCAGCGGACTGCGCGCGACGAAACAGATGATTACCATGCTCCATGATCAAAGCATCAACACAAAATCGCTCGACAGCGAAAAAGAGATTATCGAAGCGGAAACGCGCTGTATCGTCGATAAAGTCATCGAGATTGGCGAAGGCAATATCGCGGCCGGCGTCGTTCGCGCTTTTCAGGCCGGATATCTCGATATCCCGTTCGCCCCGAGTAAGTACAACGCCGGGAAACTCCTCCCCGCTCGGGATAACCAAGGCGCGGTTCGTATTTTCCATCCCGGCGCGATCCCGCTTAGCAAAGATCTCCTCGAATTCCATAAAGAAAAAATTATCGAACGGGCCGCGTTCGAAAAACGCCAGGCGTCGTTCCAGATGGTTATCGACGACGTATACGCGATCAGCAAAGGCCGCCTCGTCGGACGACCGCGCTGACCAAAACTGAAAAGAGGATCCTTTCATGAAGATTCAAAAAACGATTTTATCGCCCGGCCGAACCGGTTTCTACTTCGACGACCAAAAAGCGATCAAACAAGGCGCGCGGCTCGACGGCGTCAGCTACGTCGGAACGCCCGTCACGGCCGGATTTGAACGTATCCGTATCCCCGGAGAAGCGGTCAGCGTCCAATTTATCCTTGACGACGGTCAGCTCGCGTACGGCGATTGCGCCGCGGTTCAATATTCCGGCGCCGGCGGCCGCGACCCCGTTTTCCTCGCGCGAACGTTTATGCCGCTGATCGAACGCGCAATCCTGCCGAAAATTGAAAACCGCGAACTGACGTCGTACGACGCGGCGATGCGCGAAATCGAAGCGATTCAAATTGACGGGCAGCCGCTGCATACCGCGATCCGGTACGGGTTGAGCCAGGCGCTCCTCGACGCGTTCGCCAAATCGAACGGCGAGTTAATGTGCGAGACACTCGCGCGCGAATACGGGACGTCCGTATCCGAAAAGCCGATCCCGATCTTCGCGCAATCCGGGGACGACCGCCGACTGAACGCCGACAAAATGATCCTGAAAGGCGCCGACGTACTGCCCCACGCGCTGATCAACCATGTCGCGACCAAACTCGGCGCCAAAGGGGAAATCCTCGCCGAGTACGTCGGCTGGCTCTCCAAACGGATTCAAGCCCTGCGAATCAGCCCGGATTACCGGCCGACGCTGCATATCGACGTTTACGGGACGATCGGCGAAATTTTCCCGAAGAACGATTGGAAAGCGATCGGCGATTACCTCGCCAAGCTGGCGGAACTCGCCGCGCCGTTCAAACTCCGGATCGAAGGACCGGTCGATTACGGTTCGCGGGACGCTCAGCGCGACGCCTTAGCGGTCTTGACCGCGGAGCTCGACGGACGGGAAATTCCGGTTGAAATCGTCGCCGACGAATGGTGCAACACGATCGAGGACATCCGCGAATTCGCCGACGCCAAGGCCGGGCACATGATCCAGATCAAGACCCCCGACCTCGGCTCGATGCATAATTCCGCGCTCGCCGTTCTGTACTGCAACGAAAAAGGCGTCGGCGCGTACCTCGGCGGGACCTGCAACGAGACCGACCGCTCCGCCCAAGTGACGGCCCACGTCGCGATGGCGACTTCGCCGATCCAGATGCTCGCCAAACCGGGCATGGGGTTCGACGAAGGATATATGATCGTTTATAACGAAATGCAGCGGATCCTCGCCTTCCGCAAAGCGGCTCGAAAAGGAGCGTAACGATGACAAAAGAATTTCGTATCCTTTCCGCGACGGCGATCCTCGGGTACGGCTTCCCGATCGCGTCGTTTGAGGCCGGTTTGGCCCGCAATCCCGACTTGATCGCCGCCGACGCCGGATCAACCGATCCCGGACCGTATTACCTCGGCGCGGGAATTTCCTTTACCGACCGTCAGGCGGTTAAGCGCGACTTGAACCTGATGATCCAGGCCGGGCTTAGACGAAAAATCCCGGTTGTCGTCGGAACCGCGGGCGGAAGCGGCGCCGAGCCGCATCTCGCCTGGTGTTTTGAAATCATTAAGGAAATCGCGGCTGAAGAAAAGCTGAGCTTCAAAATCGCGCTGATCCACGCCGAATTTGAAAAATCCGTTATCCTCGACGCGCTCGGGAACGGGAAAATACGGCCGCTCGACCGCGCGCCGGAACTGACGCGCGAACGCGTCGACAGCGCGGCCCATATCGTCGGTCAGATGGGCGCCGAACCGTTTATCCGCGCGTTCGACGAAAATCCGGACGTTATCCTTGCCGGCCGTTCGTACGACCCCAGCGTCTTCGCCGCGCTCCCGATTAAGCTCGGCTTCAACCGCGCCTTAGCCCTCCACATGGGAAAAATCCTTGAATGCGCCGCGATTTGCGCTTCGCCCGGGAGCGGTTCGGACTGCATGTTTGGAACGCTGACGAACGAATGGTTCGAATTGGAAGCCCTGAACCCGGCTCGGATATGCACGACGGTATCGGTCGCAGCGCATACGCTATACGAAAAAACCAATCCGTATATTCTTCCCGGCCCGGGCGGCCATCTTGACTTGCGCGATTGCCGATTCAGCGATCAGGGCGGCGGTCGGATCCGCGTCTCCGGATCTAAATTTGTCCCCGCCGATCCGTACACGATCAAGCTCGAAGGCGCGCGGCCCGTCGGGTTTCGGACCGTATCGATCGCCGGAACGCGCGATCCGATCATGATCCGCGAGATCGACCGTACGATCGCCGCCGTCCGGGAAAACGTCGCCGAAATCTATAAAAATCAGAGCTGGGATTACCGGCTGAATTTTATCGTCTATGGAAAAGACGGCGTCATGGGCCCGCTCGAACCCCATCCCGGAACCGAATCGGCGCATGAGCTGGGAATCGTCATCGAAGCCGTCGCCGAGACCCAGGCGCTGGCGGATACCGTCTGCGCGACCGCCCGCTCAACGATGCTCCACTATGGCTACCCCGGACGGATCGCGACGGCCGGGAATCTCGCTTTCCCATTCTCGCCGAGCGATTTCCACGCCGGAAAAGTCTACGAATTCAGCGTTTATCACCTGCTTGAAACCGAAGACCCCGCCGCCTATTTCAAGATCGAAACATTCGACCTCTCATAACCGGCGAAAGGAGCGACATGAAACGGAAAATAACCGAAATCGCGGACGTCATCCGCAGTAAAAACTCAGGGCCGTACGAGCTGACGTTGGATATTTTATTTAAAACGGACGCCGACTTCGAAACGGCGCGGCGCGCGAAATTGATCACGCCGGAAAAAATCTGCGAGCTGTATAAAATCGAAGCCGAGAAAATTATCGGAATCGTCGAATTCCCGCCCGCAAAAGCGATAAAAATTACGATACAGCGGCCGATCTGTTCCGGCGATCTCGGCGAGACCGACGTCTACGGCGCGCAGCAGCACGCGCCGCTGTTGGATTTATGGTTCGAAACTGAAGGTCCGCAAACCGGTCAGGAGACTGTATGAGCTACTCCGCTCGAATGCAAAAAAACCATTTGTTCAGCGTCTACCTCGCGCCGCGCGGGAATCCGCGCATGGCGGACGTCGGGAACCAGATCGCCCAGCTGTACATGAGTCCGTTTGACTCGATTATCGGTTTCATCGGCGAATCCGGTTCCGGGAAAAGCGTACTGATCCGCGGGATGTTCCCCGGTCTGGAAATGACGAACGACGACGAGGGCGTAAACGTTCGCCCGCTGCCGCTGCTGCAGCTGCACGATCAGGGATTTTTCAGCGCCCATACTTATCATATCGACGTTCGCTTCGAATCGGCGTTTACCCAAATGAACGACATCGTCCAGGCGATCAACGACGCTACGTCCATGGGAAAGCGCGTTATCGTCGAGCATTTCGACCTCCTTTATCCGTCGCTCGGACGGAACGCCCATCTTCTTATCGGCGTCGGCGAAGAAATTATTATTACGCGGCCCAGCCTTTTCGGCCCCGATCCGCGCGACCTGCAAAAAATCGTCTCAAAATCGGTTATCTACCGACGCATGGCGCACACGGCGGAAGATTTATGCGAATACTGCCTCCTCGATTACGGAATCGGCTCTTTCGAACACGCCGACGTCCGCCACGGCTTTATTCTCAGTTATATGGATAAGCGCAGCATCAACATTCCCGAATTGGAACATCGCGTCAACGAGATGATCAAGCAGGATATTCCGATCTCTTATCAGGACCGTACGCATATCCTGATCGGAGATCAACGTCATTACTGTACCGGTCCGCGCATGCACGTCCGCACGACCGGCGAAATCGTCAACTTCCGCCTTCATCACGAAATCCTGGTCGACGAGCTGACCGGCAGAAATATGCTCGTCGGGCTGGTCGGAACGCCGCCGTCCTACGCAATCGGCGATATCAACCAGATTTTCGTTTGAGCGCGAAACCCCGCAATGACGAAAAAAACGGTCCGGAATCAATCGAAGACGCCCCGGACCGTTTTTATCAATCGGTTTCGAAATTCACGGTTAATATTCAACCGCCGTCAGCGACCCGTCCAACCCGCTCAGGCTGACGGCGAATTTCCGAACCTCGCCGTCCGCGTCAACGTATGAAAACCCGTTATTCGGAAGGTCGCCGTAGAATACCAGCTCGACGACCAGCGGCCGCTCCGGCGTTAATCGATCCTGCCGATAAAGTTCCTCTTCCGTATAAACCGGCTTTCCGTCAGAGCCGAAATCTTCGAACGTCAGACCCAGAACGCGAAAATCCCGAACCGCCCGGTCCGTCTCGTAAAGAACCCGAACGCGAAGTTCATGATCGGACGCGGAGAACTCGTCGTAATCGGAATATTCCGGGAGCGCGTCTTCCGCCCAGCGCGCCCGAACCGTCGGCGCGTCGGAAGGAACCTCTTCCCGAGCATATTCTGAAAGAGGAATCAATCCGACCGGACGCGTTTCCGCAAGCAGTCCTTCCCAGATCCGCCAGAATTCATCGGACGTAATTTTTAATTCTTCCGATTCCGCCGGGTCCCACACGCCTGAAGCGTTTTGATAATATCCGACTTCCGAGAAATTTCCTTCTTTCTCGTAAGAAAAATAATAATCCGTCCAGTCCATAGATAAACCGTCAGGCAGAATCGTAAACGTCCCGAAAACCGTATACAACGCGCTGAGCGTCCCGACATACAAGAAGTCGCTCCCGCCCATCCAGCAATAATTACTCCGCCACCAACCGCCCATAACCGGCTCCGGCTCCTCTTCGGCGACCGTATATACGGCGTAAATCATGTTTTTGCACGATCCGATATCCAGCTTCGGACCGGCGGCGCCGATAAATAATTCCGGCGTCTCGTCGCCGCTGACGTCCATAACGGCGTATCCGACATTCCGCAGCGCTTCCTCCCTGTCCCAGCCTGACGTCCTTTCCAGAACGGCGAATTCGATATCGTCAAGATCGCGATCATATTCAGCGTTCAGGATCAGATCATAATAAAAGTCCAACAGTTCGCGATAAATATCCGGTATCTCTCCGCCTTCGGGAGCCGCCTGAACCGCCGGGCCCGCGGAAGCGTCCTGCCGCGCGCTGACTCCCCAAACAGCCGCCAAAAGAACCGTCAGAATAAACCCGAAAATAAAAATGCCCCGTTTCATGTTTTCTCCTTTTGCGTTCCGGATCGGAAAAACGAGCGTTAGCCTGATAATCTTACACCATTTAAAAAATTTTAAGATTTTGCGCCCGTCCATAGGGAACAAAACGGATCGTTAAATCGTTTAAATAATTAAAAATGATTTTTTTATAATGCGAAAGACGTCGGCTCATCCGAATTCAAAACGATAAAAGGAGGATACCATGGTTGATTCGATTTGTTCCCGCCGTAAACTTATTATTTTAATTGTGACCGCGCTCTGCCTGATCCCGACGGCGCTCGCATCCGCGCAAAGCGAAAGCGCCGCAGCAGTCCGGAGTTTAGCCGCGCTTTTACCGGACCTCAACGCCGCAGACATCTCGGCGATCTACGACTTTCTTCCGGGCGGGCGTCTCTTCGTCGCTGCCGACCGCCTGATCCTGATCGACCTGAACGACATGGAAATCATCGCCGAAGC
>JASBYO010000081.1 GCA_029983925.1 Flexilinea sp. | reverse complement strand
GGAGGAGGGGATTTCCGGCCGAAAATCCCCTCCTCCGCGCCATCTCCCCTGTTATCGGGTCATTCACAAAAGCAGCAGCATCGCTCACGCTAAATTAGAAAGAAATGCCTTGACAATTTTCTCAAAAATATTTTTGGATTCCGACTTTTGGGACAGCCTCTTTTTTATGACATCCGTAAAATATCAGCGTAATATTAATTAAAATTATTTATGGAGCTTTTAGAATGAAAAAGAACCTTTGGTCGCGGAACTTTACGCTGCTAATCAGCGCGACGATTTTAGGCGCGGCAGGCGGGATCGCGGGCAATTTCGCGCTCTCTTTCTTAGTCTTTGACGAAACCGGAAGTACGCTCGCCGCCGCCCTCGTCATCGCGACCCAAATGCTCCCCAATTTTTTTATCCCGCTCCTGCTGTCTCCGCTCATGGACCGGCTGCCGCGGAAGCCGGTTCTTGTCGCGGGTGACGCCGCGAACGGCGTTCTTTACGCTTTGGCCGGCGTATACCTGCTGAATTTCAAGTTCACGTATATCGGATTTCTCTTCTATTCGCTCCTGATCTCCTGTCTCTCGGCGTTCGATTCGTTAGCGTTTACGGCGATCTTCCCGAAAATGATCCCGGAAGGATGCGAAGAAAAAGGATATACGATATCCGGGATGGTCTATCCGGTCATGAAACTCGTCATGATGCCGGCTGCCGCATGGCTTTTCGGGGCGATCGGCGTCGCGTGGATCTTGATCATCCAAGGCGCCTGTTCCGTCGCCGCCGCGCTGATCGAAAATAATATCCGCGTCACGGAACAAGTTAACCGGGAGCCGAAAAAACTGTTTTCATTTCGGCAATGGGCGGAGGATATCAAGGAAGCCGTCGCCTTTTTGTGCGGTCATAAAGGATTATGGAGTATTTTCGCTTATATGGCGGTGACGAACGGCGTCGCTACCGGTTACGCGCCGATCATGATCGCGTTCTTCCGGACCGCGCCGGGATTCTCCGTCGCGATGTACTCGTTTTTCTCAATCGCCGAATTCGCCGGACGTTCGCTCGGCGGACTTTTTCACTACAACGTCTCAATCCCGCCGAAACGACGGTTCTCGATGGCGTTCCTGGTCTACCAGATTTATGAATTGATGGATATGATCTTGCTTTGGATTCCGTACCCGTTCATGCTTGCGAATCGCGCCGTCTGCGGATCTCTGGGGATCAACAGCGCATCCATGCGCGAACACGCGGTCCAGGGGACGATCCCGGAAAACATGCGCGCCCGTATCAACGCGTTCAATTCGATGACGATGTCCGCCGCCTACATCCTGCTCTCGCTGGCGGTCGGCTATCTGGGCGAATTTCTCGATTACCGGGTCTGCGTTACCCTTTGCGGCGCGTTTGCCGCTATCGCCTGCTGGCTGCTGATCTGGCGGAACCGGCGTGATGTGATGAAAGTCTACAACCGGGAAGATAAACCGCAGCCCGAAACGCTCCGGGCCGCTGAAGACTGAAATTTCAGGATTCGCCCCGCCCGAATCAGCGCATTCCGATCACCCATTCGCTTTCGTCCCGGTATATAATCGGCAGGCCCTCGGTTAATCGCGTCACCCAATTTTCAGCTCCCGCTTGATCGAGCCAATCGTTAACTTGGAAGAAGACAAGAACCGCTTCGCCGTTTAAAACTTGACGGCGGATCTCGGACTGAACCTCGGCGTAACCCGGGCGTTCCTGATCGTTCGACGGATCGATTGGATCCAAGAGCGCGTACGCACCGCGCCGCGTCCAGAAACTTACCGCTTCCTGTTGATTCGAATAGATGACCGTATCTTCCGGAAGCGATTGAATTAACTTCATCGCCGGGGAATCCGCCCAGCCCGACCAAGCCCATCCGTATTGGAGCGAATTAAATTTCGGGACAAAGGCCGACGTCTCAACCGCAAAAGTAAGCGTAAAAAATCCCCAAATCAGAATCGGGATTATCCGAACGAGCCGCGGCGTTTTCAAAAAAACTTCGACGCTCAGAACGACAGCGGTCATCAGCAGAACCATCCACAGCGGATACAAAATCCGTTCCTCGATATTAACCGAAGCGTCCAGGAACGAAATCGTCAGGTAGATCAACGTCAGATATCCGAAGGCGTAAACCAGTCCCGCCCAGACGAAGCGGATCCGATCGGAAATTTCGCGGCCGCGAAGCGCGGCAGCCCAACAGGAAATACAAAAAACCAAAGCCAGAACGCCGAACGCCAGAATCCCGACGCGCATCCAACCAACCGGGGCCGTCAACTCGCCGTAGCGCAGCGGATTCAGCCATTTCCAAAAGATCAGCGTTCCGGTTTGAAAATCCTCGAAACCCAATAGATGAACGCCCGCCGACCGGTTCATCGAATTCCCGCTGACGATCCGGTTCCGAACGAGCCAGGCAGCCATCAAAGGCAGCGCGCCGAGGAGGCTTAACCCCAGCGCGCGCAGTTTCCGCAGCCGACGCGGCGCGACAGCCAAAATCGCGGCAAGAACGACGCCTAACGAAGCCGCGCCGGCGTACCGCGTCAGGAACGCTAAACCCGCGAACGCCCCGCTCGCCAGCCAATCGAACCATCGATCCTCGCGCAGCCCTCGCCATAGAAAATAAAAAACCCAAAGCGTCGTGAAAAAGAAAATCGCTTCGCTCATCGCGAAAACCTGAAAATATAAAAACGGCTTTGAGACCAGGAAAAGGATAGCGCCGAAAAGCCCGATCCAACGGCAGTCCGATACGCTTCCGATCAGGACCACAATCGTCAATAAGTTCAGAATATAAAAGATTAAAGCCGCCGCCCAAGCCGCATCCGTCGGCGTCATACCGAAAAAAATCGGCACGGCCAAAACGACCGAATAAAGCGGCGGGAAGTTCGTAATCGGTTTGATCGACTGGTTCCCGCTTAAGCGCGCGTATCCGTTCCCTGTCGCGATCATCTCCGCTCCGTTCAGATAATTAACCGAATCGCTGACAAGCCCTAATCCATCCGGCGTCGTCCTGATAAAAAGAATCGCCGCCGCCGCGCAGAGAACGATTCCGAAAAGCCAAAACGCCCAATCGGCCCGATTCATACGTCTGTTTTCCTTCATGATCCTCCCTGCAATATGTCGTCGGCCTTAAGGACAAGCCTTGCCGACATGTTCCTCATATGTCTGTGAAAATTCATGATAACCGACAGCGTCGCACGCGGCGCGGAAATACAAGAAATCCGACGGGACCGGATCGGCGACCGCCTTGAGCGCCGCTAAGGAAATACTGCTGATCGGCGTCGGCGGAAATCCTTCGTGAACATAAGTATTAAACGGCGAACGGTCGGCGAGATCTCCAACCGTCAGTCCCGTTTTCCACCATGTTCCTTCCTCTTCATCCCATCCGATCGCATATTGAACCGTCGGATCGCATTGAAATTTCATCCCAGCGTGAAAACGGTTGATAAAGACCGAAGCGATCAATCCGTATTCGCTCTCATGCGCCGCTTCGCGCGTTACCATCGACGCCAGAATCACGCCCTGATCCAACGTCAGCCCCTGCGCCGCTAAACCGCCGCGGATATCCGGCGTAACCGTTTCGTCAAACGTATCGAGAATCCCGCGGATGAACGCCTCCGGCGTGATTCCCTGATGAATCAGGTAATGACCGGATAGAAAATAACCCTCAAGCGACGATGTTCCGGCCGGATGATCGGCGCGGGGATAGTTCCTCGCTAACGTCAAAAAAGTCTCGCGGTCAAACTTCAGGTTGTAAAACGCGAGCGTATCGGCGATTTCCTCGAGCCGCAATCCGGCTAAAACCGAATATTTAATCAGGCGTTTTTCCGCCGAAATCAACGCGTTCGCCGCCTCGATCATATTGACTTTTCCATGAATAACGTATAAACCGGGAACCAGCCGGCGATCGATCCCGCGATAAATCAAATAATTCAAAAATAGCGACTCGTCCGTGATAATTCCCTGCCGTTTCATTCGCTTGACAACCTGGAGCGGGATATCGCCCTCCATGATCGAAACGACTTCCCGCCCTGTTGCCGCCGCGTTCGCCGTCAGCAATTTCTCGCGCTCCTTTTCGAATTCGAGCGTAAAACGGATCTTCTGGAATTTGCTCAGATAATTCGCCGGCGCGCCGATAACGCGCCGGAGATCTTTCGTCAACGCGCGATAATACGCCATGGAAATTAACGATACAATCAAAACGGCAGCGGCCAAAATAACCGTCGCGGTCCGCCTCCGCTTCGGTTTCCCGCTTGAATTTTGCCGCGCCGATGCGTCCGGCGCGTCGGCGGGACGCTCGGCCTCGCCGATATCTGAACCCTGAAATTCGTCTTCAACCGCTCCGGAATCAAGTTCAGCGCCGAATTTTTCGCTGTTTTCATCTTCCCTAACCATTTTCATCCTCCTCCCGGGACGGTCTGGCGATTCGGACCGTTCCAATCCAGAAAATCCTGTAAAATATACGCCGCGGCGCGATCGTCCAAATGACCGCGGCGATTCTTTTTCGCAACGTTCATTTCAATATAAAGCCGCTTAACCGCCGCCGTGCTTCCCGATTCGTCCCACATCCGCACTTCCCCTTCCGGGAAAGCCGCTCGGACGGCGTCGGCGACTTTGGCGGCATGACGCGCCGCGGGCGTTTCTTCCCCATTCGGACCTAACGCCTGGCCGATAACGATTATTTCCGCGCCTTCGCTGCGCGCGATCGCCGCGATACGTCTTGCGTCGTCGTTCCGATTAACGTGTTTCAGGACGGAATACGGCCTGGCGGTCATACCCAACGGATCGCTCAACGCGATTCCGATATTCTTCTCGCCTAAATCAACGCCCAAATACCGCGCCATTATTTTCGCATCTCCAAACGAATATTCACCGATGAAATCGGTAAATTCGGGAAACGGCTCGGCCAAACGAGGATTAACGGATCGACTTCCTCCGTATACATCGCGGTTAAGACGGACTTCGCGTCGTCGATCCGCAAACCTCGAACCGCGTCCGCGACGATCGTCTCATCCACATCGCGAAACCCGGCTTGAACCGCCTCAATCTTGAAATAATACTGTTCCGACGATTCGTCCTGCGGAATTGAACGCAGCTGGAACTGAATCGGGACGTTTCGCGATCGGAACCCTTCAAGCGGGCTCGCCGCGAAGACCATTTCCGCCTGACTGCGTATATCGCTTACCGAAAGGACCCGGACCGAAAAAATCGCTTCTTGAAAAACGCTGAGCCGATCGCCGGCGTACCCGACCGGCGGATCAACGCGCTCGTCGATCATCTCGACGAATTTCAGGGTATGGTCGAGCGCGATCTGAGTTTCGTCTGAAAATTGGCTTAAACGCTCGCGCGCGGCGTCGGATAAGCTAACGCTGAGAAGATCGAGCGCGGCTTGATAATCGCTGTCGTTGACGGCTGACTGAACCGACTCCGTCCCGCCGGAAAAAGAGAATTGCTGTTCCGTCATGATACAACGGTCGAACGGCGGTTCGATCCGATCGATCGTCCGAGGTTCGAGGTTCCCAACTTCTCCCGCTGCGTCGGCCTGAACGCCGACCTCGACCGTCTCTCCCGGGGGAACCGTCTGTTCAATCGTCGTCCGGTATTCCGGAAGATCGCTCGACGGCGTTAGAAACCGCGTCCCGACGGGAAGATATCTCTCCGAGTCGCAGCGGTTATAAACCAACAGCAGACCGCGCGCAAACGTCGGCGGCAGATTAACAACCCCCGTCGTCGGAATTTCAGTCGTCGCGCTGACATGAAAACGAATTTCGGCGGAAGGAATTCCGCCGGAGGTCGTCAACTCGGTTAACGCGTCAGCCGTCCAAAGATAAAAGCTCAGCGTTCGTTCCGCGGGAATCGGCGATAAGACGAGCGTCGCCCGCGGAAGGACCGTCATAAAAACGAACCCGGCAAACCAGATCCCGATCAGGAACAACGGAATCGCCATCAGGCTGCGCGGCCGTCTCTCACGCACGCGCTCAACGAGCTGACGGAGCCGAATCAAGTCGGCGATCCGCCTTGCGCTCAATTTTGAATCACGTACGCGAATCGGCCGGCGCAACCCCGAATCGGGGATCGCTTCAACCGACGGGAAAACCGGAATACCCTGTTCAACGGCGCGAATCCGAACCATCTCATTCGCGGCGATAATAACCAACTGAATATTCCGAATTCCGGCCCAACCGCGGACCAGACCGAATTCAAGCGGTTTGACGAGAACCCGTCCCCGTTTCGGGAATTCCAAGACAAGCCGATCCAGCCCCGGGACAGACTGATAGGTCTGGTTTAATTTATCCAAAACCGAATCAATATTGTCAAATGGGTACAGCCTGATCCGCTCGCTCTTCATCGCTAAAATTATACCTGACAGCGAACGATGATGTTTCGTGCCGAACGAGTCATGATCCGTTTCGAAAATAGCGTATAATCTTCGCTAATGAACGAAACGCAATTAAGAACAACCAGCAACCCCGTCGAACGCGCATTTCTTGCCGGGGTCGAACTAAGCGGGGATAACGCCTTGCTTTCGGTAGCTGATTCGCTTGAGGAATGCGCCCTGCTGGCCGAAACCGCGGGACTCGAAGTCGTCGGAGAAACCAGCCAGAAACGCCAAACGCCCGACCCGGCGACGTTTGTCGGGAAAGGTAAACTTGAAGAAATAAAAGCGATGGCGGAAGAACGCTTGGCCGACGTCGTCATTTTTGACAGCGAACTTAGCCCGCGGCACCTGCGCGAAATTTCAAAGACGCTGGGGAAATCCTTACGCGTCATTGACCGAACGGCATTAATTCTCGATATTTTCGCCCAGCACGCGCAAACGCGCGAAGGACGTCTTCAAGTCGAACTCGCGCAGCACGAATATCGCCTTCCGCGTTTATCCCATGCCTGGGGTCATCTTGAACGCCAGGGCGGCGGCGCGTCCGGGCGCTCCGGATCGGCCGGCGGCGTCGGGCTGCGCGGACCGGGCGAAACCCAGCTGGAAGTTGATAAACGCGAAATTCGGAAACGGATCGCGATCCTGAAAAAACAAATCGAAAAAGTCTCGGAACATCGAGAGCGATACCGCGGCCAACGAAAACGTTCGCGGATTCCGATTGTCGCGATCGTCGGCTACACGAACGCCGGTAAATCGACGCTTCTAAATGCGCTGACAAACGCTGAAATCTATGTCGCCGATCAGCTTTTCGCGACGCTTGACCCGACGACGCGCCGTGTCCGCCTCCCCGGCGGACGTTTCTGCCTGTTTACGGATACGGTCGGTTTTATTCAGAAACTCCCGACCCAACTCGTCGCCGCGTTCCGCTCGACGCTTGAAGAAATTATCGAGGCGGATCTGTTAATTCATCTGATCGACGTTTCTCACTACAACGCCTTTGAACATTTCGAAAGCGTCAAACAAACCTTGAAGGAAATCGGCGCCGACCGGATCCCCGCCCTTACCGTATTCAATAAAGCCGACACGCTGGAAGATATCGCTGAAACGAAAGAATTCCTGGCGCGAACCGAACCGGACGCGTTCCTGATTTCGGCGAAAACCGGCGCCGGACTGGACGAATTGAAAACGGGCGTGATGGAAGCGCTGTATGAAAAAATGATCGAAGTTGAATTATTTATCCCTTACCATCAGGGCGGATTGATCGCGCTGCTTCATGACGAAGGATTAGTCGCTTTCAGCGAAAGCCGAACGACCGGCGTCGCGTTTACCGGTTCGATCCCCGGTCGCTATTTCGTGCGTTTTCAGCCGTATCTGACGCCCAAAGCGCTCCCAAGCGATACGGGAGCCGAAGAGAACGCGCGCTGATATGAAAATGAAAAGAGACCGCTGAATTCGGCGGTCTCTTCAATCATATTCGGGTTTATTTAGTCGGCTTTTTCTTCTTTATTGACCTTGACGATTTCCTGGCCTTTATAGTAGCCGCAGTTGGAACAAACCGTATGCGGCAAACGAACTTCGCCACAATTACTGCAAACCGTAAGGTTGTTCGGCGTCAGGAAATCGTGAGCTCGTCGGCGATCACGTCGCGCGGCGGCGACTTTTCGTTTTGGAAGTGGTGTCATCTATAATGCTCCTTCGTGCTACCCACCATGATAAACCCAATTTTCAGGCTTGAGTATTATATACGCTGCCTCCGGTCCCGTCAAGCGCCGCGCCGGTTAAAATCATGACAAGAGCTTACGCAATGAGACCCGTCAAAATTAAGCCGGCCATAAGCCGGCAAAAGAGAGAACAGATCCTTATTTCGCCCACGCCCGCTGAAAATGTACCGAATTTAATTCCCGCCTTGACATTTTTTCTTTTCCTGTTGTAAAATATTGAAGCTTTAGAAATAAGCCGGGCCTGTAGCGCAGTTGGGAGCGCGCTTCAATCGCACTGAAGAGGTCGTGAGTTCGAATCTCACCAGGTCCACAAAGAAGCCTTTTTTCAAAAGCCGGGCCTATAGCGCAGTTGGGAGCGCGTCTCAATGGCATTGAGAAGGTCGTGAGTTCGAATCTCACTAGGTCCACAAAAAGGAAAAGAAAACGTTGACAAAAATCAACGTTTTCTTTTTTATAATGATATCGATAAACCGATTCGTTATTACGGTTGTCCTGCTGTCGGCGGCCAATACGGCCAGTCATTCGGCCAATCGCATTGCGGACACGTCGTCCCCGGACCGTAATACGGCGCGATACAGATCGCATAAAGGTCGACGTCGCGAGCAGGCATACGGAATTGATTGTACGCATACCCATATTGAGCCGGCCCGTACGGATAATGCGACCAACCATGAAAAATCATGCCGTTCGGCTTATAAATAACCGGATCGAAAAGAACTGTCACCGTTTCTCCATACGAGTACTGCCGCGGATCGACCGGCGCACTTTCCAGACAATTGTTCGTATGGTACCGAACGCAGTATTTTCCGGAAACGTCAGCGCATCGCGACGCCGGCTGTACGCAAGTCCCGCAGTTATAATTCACGACCTCGCGGCAACAATTATCGCAGCCCGAATTCGAATATGTCTCCATACCGCCCGGCGCCGAACCAGGCGCCAACGGAAAGCCATCGGCGAAAACGACGCCGCAAACCGTCAGCGCAATTAATATGGACAAGAATCCGATCAATAAAAAATTTCTCTTCATACACGGCCTCCTTCATACGGCATATATATCATGGTTGTTTTTTTATTCTTTAAAGTAATTATAAGAGTTCCGTCCCATTGATTCAACATCTTAATCCTTATATTCATCCCATAAGTTTAAGATTTTTGTCATCCATTTCAGGATCGATACTTGCACGCCGCCGAAAAGCCGAACCGTGATCCGGTTTAAATCCCCCTCCCCATGGCTATGCGAACCTTAAGCAACACGACCGCATATATTTATCCGCCGCCCGGATCGTCCGAAGCGTACTGCTGTATAATGAATCCCGTTTATCGATTACCTTATCTGGAGGCGGCATGGAAAAAACAATCGTTCCGATTTTTGATCCTGAGAAAATAGAAAAAAAATGGCATGCGATATGGGAGGAACAGCGACTTTATCAATCCGATATAGATCAGAACCGACCCAAGCACTACGCGCTGACCATGCTCCCCTATCCGTCCGGGAACCTGCACATCGGCCACTGGTACGCGATTACCCCTTCGGACGCCCATGCGCGCTATATGCGCATGAAAGGATTCAACGTCTTATTCCCGATGGGGTTCGACGCGTTCGGACTCCCGGCGGAAAACGCCGCGATCAAGAACAATATCCATCCGGGCGAGTGGACTTTTAAAAATATCGACCACATGCGCGAACAGCTAAAAACAATGGGCTGTATGTTTGACTGGCGCAGAGAGATCATCAGCGCGAAGCCGGAATATTACCGCTGGACCCAGTGGTACTTCCTCCAGCTGCTTAAAAACGGGCTCGCCTATCAGAAATATTCGCCCGTCGATTGGTGTCCAAACTGCAATACCACGCTCGCGCGCGAACAGGTTTGGGGAGACGATCGTCATTGCGAACGCTGCGGCACGCCGGTCATCAAGAAAAACCTGAACCAATGGTATTTCAAGACGACCGATTACGCCGATCAGCTGCTCGATTTCTCTGAAATGGACTGGCCCGAACGCGTCGAATCGCTCCAGTCGAACTGGATCGGGCGTTCCGAAGGCGCGTCGGTAACTTTCATGACCGAATACGGCGATCCGCTCGTCGTTTTCACGACCCGTCCGGATACGCTTTGGGGCGCGACGTTTATGGTCATCGCGCCGGAGCATCCGCTCGTCGGAAAGCTGACAACCGCCGCGCAAAAAGAAACCGTCGACGCCTACGTCGAACAGGCCGCCCGCCAAACCGATATCCAGCGCGAAGCCGAAGGGCGCGACAAAACCGGCGTCTTCAGCGGATCATACGCGATCAACCCGGTCAACGGGAAACGCATCCCGATCTGGATCGCGGATTACGTCCTGATGGGTTATGGAACCGGCGCGATTATGGCGGTTCCGGCGCACGATCAGCGCGACTTCGAATTTGCGAAAAAGTTCGGACTCGAAATTATCGTCGTCGTCCAGCCGGAAGAGATGGAAACGCTCGACGGCGCGACGATGACCGAAGCCGTTCCCGCCCATGGAAGGCTCGTTAATTCCGCCCGCTTCACCGGCACGCCCGGCGAGGAAGCGATTACCCGCGTTATCGAATGGCTCGAAGCGGAGAAAATCGGCGAACGGAAAATTACCTACCGCTTACGAGACTGGTTAATCAGCCGCCAACGCTACTGGGGAACGCCGATTCCGATCGTCTACTGCCCGGATTGCGGCGCGGTTCCGGTACCGGAAGATCAGCTCCCCGTAAAATTGCCCGACGACGTGCAGTGGACGCCGACCGGCGAAAGCCCGCTCAAGCTGCATCCGACCTGGAAACATACAAATTGTCCGCGCTGCGGCAAGGCGGCGGAACGCGAAACCGATACGATGGATACGTTCCTCTGTTCCAGTTGGTACCACCTCGGATACCTCAGCCCGTATTACAAAGATTACCCGTTCGACCGCAAGGAATACGATTACTGGATGCCGGTCGACGTATACACCGGCGGAATCGAACATGCCACGATGCACCTGATCTATACGCGTTTCTTCCATAAAGCCGGCAGAGACATCGGCGTCATGAAGGGTAAAGAACCGATGCGCATGCTGCGCAATCAGGGAATTGTCCTCGGGCAGGACGGCGAGAAAATGTCGAAAAGCCGCGGGAACGTTGTCGATCCAGATCAGCTGGTCAAAATGTACGGAGCGGACACAATCCGCGCTTACCTGATGTTCTTCGCGCGCTGGGAACTGGGCGCGCCCTGGAACAGCTCCGGAATCGAAGGAACGGCACGATGGATCCGCCGGACCTGGTCCACGATTCTGGAACCCGCCGACGTAGAATCAAGCGCGACGGAAGAAACGATCCGCGAACTGCGCCGCAAGGTCCATCAGACGCTCCAAGCCGTAACGCGCGACTTCGATTCGTTTTCATTCAATACGATTATCTCCGGATTAATGGAGCTGCTCAACAAAATGATCAAAGCCAAACAATCCGGCGCCTTTGGCACGCCCGCATGGACCGAAGCGGTCGAAATTTATTTAAAGATGATGGCGCCGATCGCGCCGCATATCGCTGAAGAGCTTTGGTCAATTCTCGGGCATCCCGATTCGATCCATCTCCAGTTATGGCCTGAGCTCGATACCGAAGCCGCGAAAGACGACGAGATCACGCTGATCGTCCAAGTTAACGGAAAGCTGCGGGACCGGATTTCGCTCCCCGCCGACCATGGCGAAGATGACGCCAGAAAGGCCGCGCTCGCCAGCGCGAACGTCCAATCCGCGCTGGCCGGGAAAGCGCCGAAAAAAGTCATCGTCGTGGCCGGTAAACTTGTCAATATCGTCGCTTAACCCGAATCGTTCTTAACGACGACAGAGCGGCAGATCCGCCTCTTTCCGGAGGCGGATTTTTCATTCGTTAAGTCCTTTTAGGAGCATGTTTAGAAAGGCGATCTTCCCGGATATTCGAGAAACGCCGCAGGCGATTCAGAAGCGACAAAATTGCTGAAGATGATAAAAAGCGAACGCGCCGCCCTCTAACATAGAAAATCCTCTTCAAACAAATAAAAAACATCCGTTTCCCGATCTGATTCGCCGTTAAAAATTCGCATAAATATTCCCTATCCGAAATATTTTCTCCGAATCATACGCAAGACAAGACCGGCAAATAACCCCGACGCCGTAAAACTTACCGGTACGTACCCTTGACATTCAAATTCTGTGCAAGTATATTTGTAC
>JASBYO010000080.1 GCA_029983925.1 Flexilinea sp. | reverse complement strand
ACGAAGAGCGATCGGTTCTTCCCGTCGATGGCCGCGCCATGTATTACGAATCCGGCATCCTTGTTTTCGTCCGTTAATAGAACGCTGCGGATTTCCGTGAAAGGATCGGCGGAAAAAATCCTGATCC
This sequence comes from Flexilinea sp., assembly GCA_029983925.1. GTDB lineage: Bacteria > Chloroflexota > Anaerolineae > Anaerolineales > Anaerolineaceae > Flexilinea. Next base: position 12,280 of record JASBYO010000080.1, on the reverse strand, counting down.
GAATTGTCCTCGGGCTGGTCCCGTCGCCAAGGTCGTAAAAGACGGTCGCGATAAACTGCCCGTCGTCCGAGAGATAAGCTTCCCGGCTTTCGGCGGGATCGCCGAAAGTTAATTCCTGAAATTCCTCCGATTCGCCGGGACGGACCAGACACGCTTTCCCGCTGACCGGTATATACGGATCGCCGATTTCTTCGAGGAAGAGCGCGCCGTCGGGGGCGGTTTGAATGAAAGAGACGTTTACTTTTTCGAACGGACGAAAAGCCGCCGTATTTTGAGCCGCGTCGTAGTAACCGAAAACCCTTTCGTTATTCGCTCCTTTCCGACCGGCGAAATACAGGTAATTCTCGTCCGGCGACGCCGCTAAGCCATCGATACTGTTCAGCTCCGCCGAATAATCCCAGACGGATTGTTTTTCCGCGGTCGCTCGATTATACAAAAGGACCCGGCCCTCCGCAGTAACGGCGCAGAAGATTTTTTCGCCGTCGGCGGTTACATCGCAGCTCGTTTCGTCCAAACTGTAGCTGTCCTTGACGAAAACGTCGTCAAGCCGGATTTCCGCGCTCGGGGAAATCTCGCTATCGAACAGGCTTAACTCGCCGGTTAAGGTTCCGTCGGCCTCGCGATTCAGGCAAAGGCAGCCGATCCCGTTCGAAAAACGATACAGCCGCAAACCGTCCGCACATTGCTTCTCCGCTATGGTTTTTGAGCGATCGGCTTCATTCTTCTCAATATCGACGAGCGTCAGCGGCTCGTCCCAGAAGAGCAGCCTCCCCGAAGGCAGGAATGTCAGCGGATTGGTATACGAAGTTATGAATCGTCCGTTTGGAAGACTCAGATCGGGGACGATATCGAGCTGATCCGCGCGCGCCGGCCCGTACGTTATCCCGACCGCCAGCAGCATGCAGAAAGCAACGGTTCCGAACAGCCAAATATTTTTTTTCATAATTTCTCCGGTTCTATTTGCCGTTTTCCTTTAATACGATCTTGATCGGCCGGGTCAGGACGCTTTGCGCCTCTTCCGAAAGATAGCTGTCGCCGATCGGGACGAGCGCCGCCGTCAGCGGGCTGATCGGACGGACCGCCGGGAGCGTCAGCGGGACTTTGCAGCGGATCATCTTCCCGTACGGAACATGAATGATCGCGTTGTCGCCGCCGGCGATTTCGAGCGGCCGATTATCGAGGAAAAAGGTCGCCCGATAGTCCGCTTCGAGGTCGCCGTAGCCGTCGAGCAGGAATTCATGCGTCTCCTTCCCGTCGGTATAGACGGGCTCGTTAGCGAAGCGGTCGCCGTCGACGAAAAAGTCGAAGCGCGGCGACCTAAATTCGCCGGTCGGGTTTTCCGGAAAAGTATTCCTTTCTCTGACGTCGTCGGGGATTGTCTCTTCAGCGCAGTCGAGCGCGAACGATCGATTCAAAGCGGTTGAATCTGTTTCCATGTCGAGCTGCAATGGTATGTAAGACAATGGACTATGGAAAACCGCGAACGAGCCCTGCGGATCGTCAGGAACGAAATCCGGGAAAAAGATCGATGTCATTTGCAGTCCCAAACTGTCGCCCTTTTTTCCTGTGACCGGCAAAAAAGTAAAGGCGACTTCTTCGCTGTCTTCCGCGCCGAAGCGGACGCGGGTCATCGGGCGCAGCGCCCCATCGGGGTCGTTTGAAGCGGAATGCGGCTGGAGGACGCCGTCGAGGAAGAACATGACGCCGACCTCGGTATCCGAGCCGGTCCCGACAAAACGGAACGTCAGCGAGACCGACTCGCCGGTATATTTGATCGTCGCGTTGTCGTAATCAAACCCGACCGGTTCGGTTCGATATCCGCCGATGCGGACGCTTTCCGAACTTTCCGCCGCTTCGAACGGATTGACGGCCGGCGGGTTCTCCGCTTCTGCGAATGCGGGCTGCGTCAGCGTTGCCAACAATGTAATCATGAGAAAAGCGATGAGTTCTTTTATTTTCATGTCAGTCTCCTTATCTAAATAAGGCAGGCGGATTGTTAATTATTTGTCAACTATGCTAAGAATGATGAGATTGGTTTAGTTTCCGTTGCTCTCGATCATTCTAAATTCAGCATCGGGTTGTACGTTTACAAATGTCCTATGAGTAGAAAATAAAACGAGACGACCGGTATCTTGTGTCCAATTTCGGGTTTCTACTCTTGATCCCCAACCGCCATCAGCCCCATAGGCAGATTGAATGTCAATTGTTTGTCCGGCGTTATTCTGCATTTCGCAGTCGACATCGGCGCGATAGCCGCCTCGTGGGGACGTAACTAACGTTTGACATGTTCCCTTACGACTTGCGCCTGAGCCGGAAAACCAGAGATTGGCGCTGAAGCCGGGCGGTACCCTCATGACTTCGATCGTATCGGCATTCGCTGAAATCATACACATAGATAATACGGCGATCACGACAATCGGCAACAAAATTAAATACTTTTTCAAGTCCTCCTCCTTTTGCGTGCGATAATCCGCTTACCTATACCTAATATAATAAAGCTGATTATATTGTCTTGTCAAGTCCTGATTTTCGAAAATTACATATGAAAATTAGGCGGATTTCGGACAGTTTAAGATAGAATAAGCAAAACGCCATCGTTAAAGGAGAAATTTTAATGAGTCAACCAAGCATTATCAAATCGCCCGATATCCTTCTTCCGAACGCGTCGGTCGATCTCGAAAAATGGGCGGTGATCGCCTGCGATCAGTATACGTCGAACGAGCCGTATTGGAAGCGCGTCGAAGCGTTCGTCGGCGACGCGCCGTCCACGCTGAACCTGATTTTCCCGGAATTTTATTTGGGGAAGATCGACGAAGCCGCCAAGATCAAAGAAATCCGCGACACGATGAACCGCTACATGGATCAGGGCGTTTTCACGACGCATCACGGCATGATTTTAGTCGAACGCCGGATCGCTAACGCGACGCGTTACGGCCTGATGGCGGCGATCGATTTGGATGCGTACGATTATACGCGGACGTCGACGAGCTGGATCCGCGCGACGGAGGGGACGGTCGCGGAACGGATTCCGCCGCGGATGAAGATTCGCGAGGGCGCGCCGCTCGAACTTCCGCATATTCTGGTTCTCGTCGACGACGTCGAAAAAATCCTGATCGAGCCGCTCGTCGCGATCAAGGATACGCTGCCGGTTCTTTACGATTTCGACCTGATGATGGGCAGCGGCCATATCCGCGGTTATTCGCTCGCGGACGAAAAAGTCGAGGCGCAGATTTTCAGCGCGATCGAGACGCTCCAATCGGACGCCGCGCTGACGAAGAAATACGGCCCGCTGACGGATCGGAACCGAATCCTTTTCGCGATCGGCGACGGAAATCATTCGTTAGCGACCGCCAAGGAGATCTGGGAAAAGAATAAGAAGGTTTGGGGCCCGGATCATCCGGCGCGTTACGCGATGGTCGAGTTGGAAAATCTTCATGACGCGGCGCAGGTATTCGAACCGATTCACCGCATCGTTCTCGGCTTGAAGGGATCGCTCCGTTCGGCGTTAGAGAAAGAATTCGCGAGCGAAGTTACGTTCGAATCGTTCGCCGGCGCGGAAGCTCTCTTTAAAGCGGTTGACGCGACGAAGGACGGCGCCCAATCGTTCGGACTGATGGAAAACGGTTCTTTCGAGAAAGTAACCTTTTTGGCGCCGCGGTCGGCGCTCTGCGTCGGATCGGTTCAGCAGTTCCTGGATCAGCTCAAAAAAGACGGCGCTTTTAAGGAAGTCGATTATTTGCACGGCACGGAAGAGCTGCGCGATTTATCGAAGGAATCCGGAAACGCCGGGATTTATTTGCCGCCGGTTCGTAAGAACGGTTTCTTTGAAGGGATTATTCAGGACGGCGCGCTGCCGCGGAAGACGTTCTCGATGGGCGAAGCTTTCGAAAAACGATTTTATATCGAGGCGCAGCGTATCCTGTAACCGTCCGCGTCAAGCTTCTTAATGACGAACGGCTGTCGGCGAGGATCATTGTTTTGACGGATCAAAACGGTCCGCTGATTTTTTGGTACAATATTTAATTGATTAACCGAGATTTGGAGGAGTTCATGCATAAGCGAATTGCACCCTATTTTGTTTTGATCGGAATCATGATCCTTGCCCTGACCGGCTGCGGTCCGACGGCGACGCCGGAACCGACTGTCGATTTGAACCAACTGGCGACGAACGCGGCCGCGACGATCGCCGCACAGATTACCGAAACCGCGCTGGCTTTCCCGACGAATACGCCGGAGCCGACGTATACGCCGGTTTTCTATACCGATACGCCGGCAGTGATCGAGATCCCGACGATTTCGACGGGCGGCGACCCTTCCGCGGCTGTCGGAACGATTCCGCAGGTCGGCGAGGCGCTTCCGACGATTCCGGCCGCGCTCCCCACGGCGACGCTGGGAACGACCGGAAATCAATGCGTTTACTCGGATCAGAGTATTAAAGACGGAACGGTTTTCAAAGCGGGACAGTCGGCCGACCTGATCTGGTATATTACCAATACGGGATCGACGACTTGGACGACCGATTATTCGATCCGTTTCTATTCGGGAACGAATTTCGCGAAGGCCGGGAATACGCGTTATAAGCTCCCGGTTGCGGCTGCGCCGCAGGCGACCGCGCAATTTGTCATCGATATTGTCGCGCCTTCCGCCGCGGGCGAATATAAGATGGCTTGGGTCATCTCCGATGAGGCTGACAACAACTTCTGCCCGGTTGACATCACAATTAAAGTCGAATAGGATGATCCTATGAAAAAAATATTGTTGTTGTTAACCATCGTTTTAACGCTGAGCCTGATCGGGTTTACCCAATTTACGGCTCAATTATCCCCGGCTGAATTTGACGCGCTCCGAACCGAGGTCGCGGCGACGGTTATCGCCGAGGTTTACTCCTCGATCTATAATCAGGTTGCGCTGCAGGCGACGCAGGCGGCGCTGACGCCCTCCAGCCTGGGTATTACCGGGTACGGACCGGGAATCTGGAAACCGACGCCGACCGTCTACTCCTATATGGCGAAGATGACGCACCAGGGCAAGAATTACATGCAGGTACGCATGTATGAAGATTGGAAGATGAGCTGGACGTTTAAGAACGTCGGGCCGTTGGATTGGACGAACGAATTTTATCTTCGTTATTATAAGGGGGTCGTTCCGATCGAGGGCAAGGTGATTATGCTTCCGGCTGTTCCGAAAGGCGAAAGCGTTACCGTCGAGGTTCATTTTGACGGCCGCGACGCGCCGGGAATCTATAACGCCTATTTCGAGCTGATCGATAATGACGGGGCGGTCATTTTAGATAATATCTTCTCCGCCGTTCTGGTAAAGTAAAACCGGCCCGTAAAGTCGCGCATGACTTCCAATGAACAAAAGCAATGGCTTGAATCCGAGGCGGAACGCCTCGGATTTTGCTTATGCGGTTTTGCTTCGATCGAGCCGTTTGAAACGGAAAAAAAGATCTATTTAGACTGGCTGAATTCGAACGCTCATGGCGAAATGGCGTATTTGGCTCGTCCGGACGCGCTCGAGAAACGTTTCGATCCGCGCGTTTTATTTCCGGACGGGAAAAGCGCGATCGTTTTGGCGACCCCTATTCCGTCTTTTCCGCGCCATGCGCGCTATGTCGTGGCCGATTTTGCGCGCTGCGTCGATTATCATGAGACGATTCCGGCGGCAATCGAGACTCTTATCGACGGTTTCCAGAATCGTTTCGCCTGCCGGGTATCTTATAAAATCTGCGTTGATGCCGCGCCGGTCCTGGAACGCGCGTTTGCCGTCCGCGCGGGTTTGGGCTGGATCGGGCGGAGTTCGATGCTGATTCATCCGAAGTTCGGATCAAAAATGATTTTAGCGGTCGTTTTGACCGATCTTATGCTCGCGTTTCCCGCGTCGGCGCTTCCCGACCGCTGCGGATCATGCCGCCGCTGCGCCGACGCCTGTCCGACCGGCTGTATCGACGGAGAAAAACGAACGATCGACGCCCAGCGCTGTATTTCGTATCTGACGATCGAGCGGAAGAGCGAGCTGGATCCGGAATCGGCGCGTATGACCGGCGCGCATGTCTTCGGCTGCGATATTTGCACCGACGTTTGCCCATGGAACCAGGGGCGCGAAACTTCCCGGCAGCGTACGGTCCTGATCGGGAATGACGCCGCGATCCCCGACGACGCCGACTTTGGCATAACGCCGGCTGAATTTAAGCAGAAATACGCTTCTTCGCCGATCCTGCGGCGAAAGCTGCCGCGATGGCTGAAAAATCTTGAAAACGCTGATCGGAACCGGGGAAAGCGTTAGCGCGTCGGGTATTCGATCTCGGCGCTTATCTCAGGTCGGGATAATCGTTTAAGAAATCGCTCTCGCTCAAGATCGGAATCGCTAATTTCGCCGCTTTATCGCGTTTCGATCCGGCTTTGTCTCCGGCGATGACAAAAGCGGTTCTCGCGCTGACTGATTCGGATGTTTTTCCGCCGTTGCGCCGAATAAGCGCCTTGATTTCTTCCCGACTGAAATTCTGTAACGTTCCGGTCACGACGACCGTCTTTCCGGCGAGCGGCAGGTCTGACGATAACGGTTCTGAAGTTTGAATCTCCTGGGTCGGGTTTACGCCTGAGGCGATCAGTTTTTCAAGAATCCGCCGGTTCCGTTCGTTCGCGAACCAGTCGACGATCGCCTCCGCCATCGTCGACCCGACGCCGTCTATTTCGGTCAATTCGTCTTGGGCCGCCGCGCTCAGATTTCCGAGCGACCCGAACCGGGCCGCTAACGAAACGGCGTTGATTTCTCCGACGTTGCGGATTCCGAGCGCGTTGATCAGCCTTGACAACGGGCGCGTTTTTGTCGCTGTGATTGACGCGATCAGGTTTTCGGCCTTTTTCTCCGCGAATCCCGGCAATTCAAGTAATTGGTTCGCTGTCAGCTGATATAAATCGGCGTAATCCGCGACCAAACCCGATGAGCACAGCTGCTCAACGATTTTGATCCCGAGCCCTTCGATTTCCATCGCGCCGCGCGACGCGAAGTGTTCGACGTTGCGGACGAGCTGGGCCGGGCAACGGCTATTAATACAATACACGGCGACTTCTCCCGGAATCGCTTCGACCGGTTCGCCGCAGGACGGGCAGCAGGCTGGCGGGTCGTAAGGCGTTTGGCTCCCGTCGCGCTTATCGCCGATCGACGCGACGACGTAAGGGATGACGTCCCCGGCGCGCTTGATCAGGATATCGTCTCCGATACGGATATCGCGGTCGCGGATAAAATCGAAATTATGAAGCGTCGCCTGCCGAACGACGACACCGCCGACCTCGACGGCTTCCATGATCGCGTACGGGGTCAGGACGCCGGTCCGTCCGACGTTAATCCCGATATCAATCAGTTTCGTAATCGTTTCGCGCGCCGGAAATTTCAGCGCGATCGCGCCGCGCGGATCTTTCCCGACGAAACCGAGCGCCTGAGCTCTCGAGAGGTTGTTAACTTTGATGACGACGCCGTCGATATCGAAACGAAGCGTTTCGCGGATTTTTTTCCAAGCGGAAATATTCGCGATAACGTCGCCGATCGTCGCGCAAAATTGACTTTCTTTCAACGTCGGGAATCCGAGCCGCGCCAAATATCGGCAGCGTTCGTTCTGGCTCTGCGGGATCGCGTTTTCGTCCGACGCGTCGAGGATCTGGTAAATCAGGATTTTCAGCGGCCGGGAGGCGGTAACCGCCGGATTAAGCTGACGGAGCGAACCCGAGGCCGTATTCCGCGGATTCAGGTAAGTTTTTTCGCCGTTCCGAATTAAGGTTTCGTTGAGTTCTTCGAAATCGTCGTTTTCGATAAAAACTTCGCCGCGAACGACGAGCGTTTGCGGAATTTCGCTGTCGGCGCTGTCGAGCGGAATCTTAAGCGGAACGGATCGGATCGTTCGGATATTGGCGGTAATATCTTCTCCGACGAGACCGTTCCCGCGCGTTACGCCGCGGGTTAAATTTCCGTTTTCATACGTCAGTACGACCGTCAGTCCGTCGATCTTCGCTTCCATGACGAAGCCGTCCCGATCGATATCCGGATCGATTTTCTTGATCCGATCGAACCAGGCGCGGATGTCTTCAGCGTCGAAAGCGTTGGCTAAGCTGAGAACGGGACGCGGATGGGAGACGCGGGCGAATTTATCGGACAGAACGGATCCGACGCGCTGAGTCGGCGAATCCGGCGCGACCCAATCGGGATGAGCGGTTTCGATTTCACGCAGTTCCGCCAAAAGACGGTCGAATTCGGCGTCGGCGATGAGCGGCTGCTCAAGCGTATGGTAGCGGTAATTATGGAAATTGAGTTCGTCTTTTTCCCGGATATAGTCTTCTTTTGAAAGAATTGCCATGATTTATCCCTCTCCCTGCTCGCGAATGTTATTATATAATGAATTCATTCTCGAAACTGAACTTTGTAAAGCGGATTATGGGAGAAAAATAATGACTCAAAAAACTACCGGTTATATCGAAATGGTCTGGTCCTGCCCGAACTGTCAAACGAAAAATCGCGGTTCGGTTCGTTACTGTTCGTCTTGCGGCGCGGCTCAACCGAAGGACGTGAAGTTTGAGAAGCCGATTCAGGAAGAGCTGATTACCGACGAAAAGAAATTAGAAGAGGCTGCCGCAGGTCCGGATATTTACTGCGCGTATTGCGGGAATCGGAATCCGGCGACGGCGAAAAACTGTCAGCTTTGCGGCGCGGATTTAAACGAGGGCGAGGCGCGGAAATCGGGCACAGTCTTTAGCGGATCTTCCGAACCGACGGTCGGGACGGTGAACTGCGGCGCCTGCGGCGCTGAAAACCCCGCTAACGCGCTGGCGTGTAAGAGCTGCGGCTCCCCGTTGAATTCGAGCGAAAAAATCGAATCAGATCCCCAACCGGTAAAATCAAAAAAACGGAGCGGTTGTTTAATCGCGCTTGCCGTTATCGCCGCGCTGCTGCTTGGATTGATCTGGCTTTTATCCCGGACGGAAGAAAAAATCGGTACGGTCATCGGAAAAAACTGGTCGACGTCGGTCGCGATCGAAGAGATCGTAACCAAGACAGACAGCGCTTGGCGGGATCAGGTCCCGTCGCGCGGTTCGATTGTGCGCTGCAGCAGCAGCGTACGCCGTACCAGCAGTTCCTATATTGCCGGAGCGGAGGAAGTCTGCGGCGCGCCGTATTATGTTGACCGCGGGAACGGCTATTCCGAGCAGGTTCAGGATTGCGAATATCGCGTTTACGATGATTACTGCGATTATACGTATAAAGATTGGGATGTCGTCGACCGGGCGAACGCGAGCGGAACCGACGACGAGCCGTATTACGCTGAACCGACGCTTCGTCAGGGACAGCGCGAAGGCGATAAAACGGTTCATTATCGGGTGGAATTTTCTTCCGATTCAAATGGAACTTATAGCTTTGAACCGACGACGCTGAATGAATATGTTTCTTTTCAGCTAAAACAGCAATATCTCCTTGAGGTCAATATGATAAACTCGGTCGTTACTTACCAATTGAAGAAATAGACCGAAGGAAGCTCGCCGTTAGCTCCCAAGGTATTGAAAAACCTGCAAAAGATCTTTTTCAAAGTCTTTTGCAGGTTTTTTTATAGCGGGTCTAAGAACGGTCATCAGGGCCCGGAATCCGTTCAGCCGTCCTGCGCTCGGTAAACGGTTATATATTCCGTTCCGTCTACGCGCGCGATCTGTTCCAGTTCTTCGCTGACGAGCCGTTCCAGCGGCGCTGGATCGGCCGTTTCAAAACGGACGCAGATTCCGCAGCTGCTGCTCAGACTGCGCGGAACCGGCATTAGCCGCGACCGTCCCAATCCGAGCGCGTCGATTTCTTTTTTGAAATGGACGGCGGCGAAATGTGAATAAAACGTGGCGATAAACGTTTTCACGCTTCACTATTTCGATAATATGATCGCGAAGGTTTCGTCTTCTTCGCTTACGGTCACGGAATATCCTTGACTCTTCGCAAAGCGGCTGACGTTCTCTTTCGCGTTTGCGCTGTCGACTAAAACTTTGTAGCTGCTTTCGTTTGACCGGAGCGCGTTTCGGGTCATCACGACGGGTTCGGGACAGGCTGCGCCGCGGGCGTCAATCGTTTTCATGATCAGTTTCTCCTTTTCGTTATTTTTCTGAATTTCGGAACGTGTTCATATACGCGATTATGACGCTGACGCAGATGCCGATGACGACGGCGATTTGACCGTTCAGCGTCGGTCCGGCTGGACTTGAAGCCAGGCCGAAATTGTGCGCGAACGCCGCTCCGACGATTAAGCCGACGATCGTCACGGCGCTGTCCGTATTTCCTTCGCCGGCAAGGATCAATTGGCGCAGCGGACAGCCTCCCAACAGCGCGCCCGCGAATCCTACCAGGTACATACCTAACGCGTTCCAAAGGCCGTCCGTATGAGCGACCGGCTGTTCAGCTAAACTTAATTTGAAGAAGGAAACGTCGGTTGTGGCGGACAGGATCAGGTTCGTCGCCAGCGCGCTGACAAAAATCGCGATGAATCCGGATAGAAGTTTCCCATCTTTGAATAAAACGATGTCGCGGATGCCTCCGACCATGCATAAGCGCGTCCGCTGCGCCAGCGCGCCGACGATTAATCCGGCTGCCAGGCTGATCAGGATCGGCGCATGCGCGCCGCCGGGGCCGCCGCCGGCTTCGGTAAAGAAAATAAACGCCGGGGCGGAGACGAGCAGAATGAACAGCACGACCTGTATGACCGGGAAGATCAGACCTTCGGTCATCGAGAGTTTATAGGTTCGTTTCAGGCTGTAGCCCTTGTTAAGGAAGTAGACGCCGCTGAGGATCCCGGCGGCAAATCCGATGACGCCGAAAATCGCGTTTAAATCCCCGCCTGCCAGGCGCACGATCATTCGGAATGGACAACCGAGGAACATCAGGCCGCCGATTATGACGAAGAAGCCCAGAATGAAACGCGTCATCGGCGAGCTTCCGCCGCGCGGTTTAAATTCTTTGGCCGCGGACGCTAAGATGAAGCTGCTCAAGACAATACCGATGATCTCGGGACGGATATACTGAACCGGAGCGGCTCGGTGAAGCCCGATCGCGCCAGACGTATCGCGAATAAAACAGGCGATACAAAACCCCATATTTTTTGAGTTCCCGAAAAAAACGAGAAGCGAAGCGACCGTGCCGATAATGAAGCCGGCAATAATAATAGTTAGCGTTTCTTTTTTCTGATTCATTGGACTTTCCTTTATTTGAAAAAATTTGTCAGCTGATTGCCCGGAAGTATGTTACCATTCAATTAATAAATACTCAAATAGAAATCACGCGCGCATAGCATGTATTTATTTGATATTTCTATAAGATGCTTGTGACAAGGAAATCGTATGCAAAAAATTTACATGGATAACGCCGCGACGACGTTTCCGAAACCGCCGCAGGTTCCGGAAGCGGTTTACCGTTACATGACGGAGCAGGGAACGAATATTAACCGCGGTTCGTACGGCGACGCTTACGATGTCGAGATGACGGTTTACGAAACGCGGGAACTGCTGACGAAGATTTTTAACGCCGAATCGATCCGGCACGTCGTTTTTACCCGTTGCGTTACCGAAAGCCTGAACGTCCTGATGAAAGGTTTTTTGAAGCCTGGGGATCATGTCCTCGTCTCTGCAATGGAACACAACGCCGTGATGCGTCCGCTGACCCAGCTGTCGGCGAATGGGATCGCTTTCACGCGGATTCCCTGCCGGATTGACGGGACGCTTGAAGTCGAGAAGATTCCGGAGCTGGTAACGGCTCGGACGAAATTAATCGTTATGACGCATGCCAGCAATGTCTGCGGAACGATATTGCCGATCAGGGAGGTCGGCGCAATCTGCCGCCGGTTGGGACTTCGGTTCTTTTTGGACGCTGCGCAAACGGCCGGCGTTATTCCGATCGACATGGAATCGCTGATGGTCGACGCGCTGGCGTTTACCGGTCATAAAGGACTTCTTGCGCCGCAGGGGATCGGCGGATTTATTCTCAGGCCGGATTTGGAAAAAGAGATCGAACCGCTTCTCGCAGGAGGAACCGGGAGCGTCAGCCATTTGGAAGAAGTCCCGTCGTTCATGCCGGATCGTTTTGAAGCCGGAACGCCGAATCTGCCCGGAATCGCCGGGTTGAACGCTGCGCTGAAATGGATGATAAAAACCGGGATTGGGAATCTCCTGGATCATGAACTGCGTTTGACCGATTCATTTTTGACGGGATTGCGCGCTTTAGAGACGGACGGGCTGATTCGCGTCGTTGGGAAACGCGATCTTTT
>JASBYO010000079.1 GCA_029983925.1 Flexilinea sp. | reverse complement strand
CTTGCGTCCATTACGAGCGATAACAGCCATGACAGAGGCGCAATTTTCGTCAGCACTGCGGCGAACCGCATGAAACCGGACGGATAGCATGTATCTTTTCCTTTTTCAGCGCAGGCGAGCGCTCTGTCCACGACCTTGCGGGGCGTCTGCATCCTGAGGCCCCTTGTTTCTTTTTCATATTGCGATTTGTCAAGCGCTGTACGGTAAAAATTGGTGCTGACGGGGCCCGCGCAGATTGCGCACATGGTTATGCCCTTGCGTTTCAGTATCCGCGCAACCGCTCGGGAAAAACTCAGCACATAGGATTTCGAGGCCGCGTAAACGGCGAACCGGGGCTGAGGCATCAGCGCCGCTCCGGACGACATGTGCAGGATTTTGCCGCCCTGCTCCATATACGGAATGCATATATAGGTCATGGCGGTCAACCCTCTGCAATTGACATCGATCATAGACAGCTGCCGCTTCATATCCATTTCGTGGAACCATCCGATCAGCCCGAATCCCGCAGAATTAACGAGCATTTTTATGTTTGGCCTGATTTTCCGTAATTCCGTTTCGAGCGATTCAATTTCCTCAAGGATCGTGATGTCCATGCAAAATAGTCTCGCATGGATCGTGACGGACCTCACGGTATCCCGGAGCCCCGCGTCGTTCAGATCAATAAGCCATATTTCATCGAGACCGTATTTCGGTTCGGAAAGAGCGGCTGCGAACTCCCTGCCGATTCCGGAGCCCGCTCCGGTAACGACGGCTATTTTCATACGTTCACCGGAGCGCCTTTTTTCAGCTCTTCCGGAGAGAGCCGCTCCGGATATTTCCCCTCGACCAGAATCCTGTACAGCAGTTTGTTGTCCAGGATCATGTCGCCGCGGACCAGGTTCCAGTCGGCTTTCTTCCGCGCGATGATCTTAAAAATCAAAAAATTCAGGATCGGTCCGATCACGGGCGTACGCATTCCGAATTCCTCGGTGTGACTGAAACGGCAGCCGTCCGGGGTGCGCTTTCCTTCAAAAATAATAACCGCGCCTTTTGAGTTCGACATGAACGCGTAGCGGAAATGGTCCTCGTCCGCCTCGCTTTCGACGATGGTCCCGGTCACGTCGTAATCAAGCCCCATAACGATCTCGTAGAAGCGGACTTTACTGCCGACGGCCAGGCTCTTGTCGTAAAGGTTGCATTCCAGATGATACGGACTCCATTTAACGAATTCCTCTTCGAAGTTCTCCGCCCATTCCTCCAGTTTTTCAAACGGCGCAGGAATATCTATTGTTTCATGCAGCGTCACCATATCAGTATCCTCTCTTTCTTATTCATTGAAGACTGTTCAAAATATTGAGCATAAGATTTTCAAATTCGCTTTTCTTACGATGATCCAAGCACAGAATGCGGCCGCAATATTCCACAAACCGTTTGCAAAAGACAAGGACGTCCGCTCTGCCCGAGGCTTTAAAAGATTTGATCATCTGCCCGGTGCCGCCCGCCAGAAAGCCGGCTAACGTTTCCGCCTCATCCCCTGTTATTTCCGGTATGAGATAAATGACGCATTTTTTCCAGACCTGCACGTACCGATTCGTTACCTGCTCCTGCAAATGCAGGTAGAACATATGGCTTTCCGGATCGGAGGCGTCCGTGCTGCCGCCTTGAACGAACGCGGTCAGGAAAACCTTCAGAAAGTCTTCCATCATGGCCGCCGGCTCCTGATCTTTGTTCGTCACGGTATCGATCGCCCGAATATATTTTTTAGCTTTCGTATCCATGACCTGCCGATACAGGTCTTCTTTCGATTTGAAATAGTAATAAAGGACGCTCGGAGAGCTGTCCCCGACCGCGTCCAGAATGTCTCGGACAGATGTTTCGTTGTATCCTTTTTCCAAAAACAATCTCGCGGCGGTTTCGATGTATTCGTCCTTGCGTGGACTGTCTTTTCCCATACAGCCTCCTGTAGAATATCGTTCTGAAAGGATTATAGAATATCATTCTACAAATGTCAATAGGAGGCCGCGCCTCCGTCTGATCCATCCGTGTACAGGGCTGCGGCTGTCCCGGCCCGTGACGAATCGCCCGCGGCGGCACGGGACCGGTCATTTTTAGGATTGAGAAATCGACTATGGGGAGGAAAGAAAGAGACGCGGCGAGGGATACAGCCGCTGTATTCCTTCCCCGTTCCGTTCGCTTTTACAGCCCGCAACAGCGAACGATCTCCGACGTCCGCTCCCCTGAAACTATCGCTTTTCCTCGATTTGGGGTACAATAGAGTCAAGTTACAGTCAAAAAAACGTCGAAAGAGGTTTGATCGGCTGTTTTAGGTTGTATATGTTCAAAGGGATCGGGGGAATCGATTCCTAAAATCCAAGAAGAGGAGTATCATAAATGGCTCGTAAGAAAGTAACAATCGATGCCAACGAGGCTGTATCGTACGTAGCTTATCGCCTGAACGAAGTAATCGCGATTTATCCGATTACGCCGTCCTCGCCGATGGGCGAACATGCAGACGAGTGGGCGGCAAAAGGGATCAAGAATCTTTGGGGAACCGTCCCGAGCATTATGGAAATGCAGGCAGAGGGCGGCGCGGCCGGCGCGGTTCACGGCGCGCTGACGACCGGCGGGCTGTCGACGACGTTTACGGCTTCGCAGGGTCTCCTGCTGATGATTCCGAACATGTACAAAATTGCCGGCGAGCTGACCTCGGCGGTCTTCCACGTATCGGCGCGCGCTCTCGCGCCGCATGCGCTGTCAATCTTCGGCGACCACAGCGACGTTATGGCTGCGCGCCAGACCGGATTCGCCATGCTGGCGTCCGCGTCGGTTCAGGAAGCGCAGGATATGGCGTTGATTTCGACGGCGGCGACGCTCAAGTCGCGCGTTCCGTTCCTCCACTATTTCGACGGCTTCCGCACCTCGCACGAGGTCAGCAAGATCGAGCAGCTGAGCGAAGACGATATGCGCGCCATGATTTCCGACGAGGATATTATCGCGCACCGCGCCCGCGGCCTCAATCCGGATACTCCGACGATCCGCGGTACGGCCCAGAACCCGGACGTCTTCTTCCAGGGCCGCGAAGCCTGCAATAAATATTATGAAGCCGTTCCGGAAATCGTTCAGGCGGAGATGGATACATTCGCTGAACTGACGGGACGAAAATATCGCCTCTTCGATTATTACGGCGCGAAAGACGCCGAAGATATTATCGTGATCATGTGTTCCGGCGTTGAAACGGCGGAAGAAACGGCGAAATATCTGGTCGGGAAGGGTAAGAAAGTCGGCGTCGTCGCCGTCCGCTTGTTCCGCCCGTTCAGCGTTAAACATTTCGTTTCCGTCCTGCCGGCGACGACGAAACGCATTGCGGTTATGGACCGCACGAAAGAACCGGGTTCGGCCGGCGAACCGTTATATCTTGACGTCGTTACCGCGGTCAGCGAAGCGTTGGCGGACGGCACGGCGCCGTTTGACAAGATGCCGAAGATTGTCGGCGGCCGCTATGGGATGGGGTCGAAAGACTTTACCCCGGCGATGGTAATGGGGATTTACGACAATCTTGCCAAGGACGTCCCGATGAACCATTTCGCGGTCGGTATCGTCGACGACGTAACCGGACGGAGCCTCGATTACGATCCGCATTTCCTGCTTCCGGAAGAACGGACGGTGCGCTGCATGTTCTTCGGTCTGGGTTCGGACGGAACGGTCGGCGCGAATAAAAACTCGATCAAGATCATCGGCGAAGAGACCGATAATTTCGCTCAGGGTTATTTCGAATATGACTCGAAGAAATCGGGTTCGACGACGACGAGCCACCTGCGCTTCGGCCCGGATCCGATCCGCGCGCCGTATCTGATCGTCGCCAACGACGCTAATTTTGTCGCGGTTCATAATTTCACCTTCCTCGAAAAATTGGATATGACGCGCTTCTGCATGAAGGACGGCGTTTTCCTGTTGAATTCGGTTTTCGGCCCTGACGAAGTCTGGGATCATCTCCCGATCGAAGTCCAGAAAGATATTATCGAAAAGAATCTCCAGTTCTACGTGATCGACGCGACGTCGGTCGCCCACGATACCGGTATGGGCGGCAGGATCAATACGATCATGCAGACTTGTTTCTTCGCGATTTCCGGCGTGCTCCCGCGCGACGAGGCGATCGCCGAAATTAAGAAAGCGATTAAGAAAACGTACGGGAAGAAAGGCGACGCCGTCGTCAATCAGAACTTTGCCGCCGTCGATCATTCGCTCGACCATCTCCATAAAGTCGATTATCCGAAGGAAATTACCTCAAAATTCCATCGTCTTCCGGCAGTTCCGGAAGAAGCTCCGGATTTCGTCAAGAAGACGCTGGCTCCGATGATCGCCGCCAAGGGCGATTCGCTCCCGGTCTCGGCGCTCCCGGTCGACGGTACCTATCCGACCGCGACGACGCAGTGGGAAAAACGCAATATCGCGCTGGAGGTCCCGGTATGGGATCCGTCCGTTTGTATCCAGTGCGGCAAATGTTCGATCGTTTGTCCTCACGCGGTTATCCGCCAGAAGGTTTACGATCCGAAATATCTCGAAGGCGCTCCGTCGACGTTCAAAGCTGTCGATTCGAAAGCGTTCAAGGAATTCCCGGGAACGAAATTTACGCTTCAGGTCGCGGTTGAAGACTGTACCGGCTGCGGTCTGTGCGTGATGGCCTGCCCGGCGAAAAATAAAGCCGATCCGACGAAGAAAGCGATTAATTTGGCCGATCAGATGCCGCTGCGCGAAAGCGAATCGGAAAACTGGAAATTCTTTATGAATATCCCGGATCCGGATCGCAAGAAGATCGATCCGAAGACGGTCAAGCTGTCGCAGCAGCTGCGCCCGTTATTCGAATTTTCCGGCGCCTGCGCGGGCTGCGGCGAAACGCCGTATGTCAAGCTGCTGACCCAGCTCTTCGGCGACCGCATGGTGATCGCCAACGCGACCGGATGCTCGTCGATTTACGGCGGGAACTTGCCGACGACGCCGTACGCGGTTAACGAAAAGGGCCAGGGTCCGGTCTGGTCGAACTCGCTCTTCGAAGATAACGCTGAGTTCGGTCTGGGAATGCGGCTGACGATCGATAAGCAGAACGAAATGGCGAAGGAACTCCTGGCCGCGCTGAAAGACGAAATCGGCGCTGAACTCGTCGACGGTCTTCTCGAAGCGGACCAGTCGAACGAAGCGGGAATTCAGGCGCAGCGCGATCGCGTCGCCGAGCTGAAGAAGAAACTGGCCGGATCGAAGGATATTAAGGCAGCGAGCCTGGTTTCGATCGCCGATTCGCTCGTCAAGCGCAGCGTCTGGATCCTCGGCGGCGACGGTTGGGCTTACGATATCGGATACGGCGGCTTGGATCATGTCTTAGCGTCGGGAAAGAACGTCAACGTCTTGGTCATGGATACCGAGGTCTACTCGAATACCGGCGGCCAGGCGTCGAAAGCGACGCCGACCGGCGCGGTCGCGAAATTCGCCGCGAAGGGTAAAGACGTTCCGAAGAAAGACCTGGCTTATATCGCGATGACCTACGGTTATATTTATGTCGCGAAAGTCGCGATGGGCGCGAATGACGCTCAGGTTGTTAAAGCCATGCTTGAGGCGGAAGCTCATGACGGTCCGTCGCTGATTATCGCTTACTCGCACTGTATCAATCACGGCATCAATATGCGCAACGGTCTTGAACAGCAGAAGAAAGCGGTTGAATCCGGCCACTGGCCGCTCTTCCGCTACGATCCGAAGAAGATCGAAGAAGGACTTAACCCGTTGACGATGGATTCGAAGAAGCCTTCTATTTCGATCGCCGAGTATGCGTACAACGAAAACCGTTATAAGATGCTGCTGAAGGCGGACGAGGAACGCGCCGAACGCCTGATGAAGGCCGCGGAAACGGAAGCGGAACGCCGCTGGCTGCTGTATTCGCAGTTGGCAGAAATCAACTATAAGGTCGGTACGAAAGAAGCGTAAGCGCCGGAAACCTGATAAGGGTTTTAGGTGCGGATGCAACCAATAGCGGAGCGGCGCGTCGGCGCCGCTCCGTTTTCTGTCGGGATGAATATTCGCGTTGTGTTTAACGATGATGACGGCCGAAACGGTCAGCGCGGCGCTATGCCGTCTGTCCGGGTCATGCCGGACTGGCTGGTCTTCGTTCCGGAATCCTCAGCCGGGCAGCAGCGGCGCTTGAAATAAGGTTTGTTTGATATCAATGATGATGTGAGCGGGAGCGTTGTCTGCTATGGTTATAAACGAAATTCCGACGAAAGGCGTCCTGACAAAATCGAATCTTCCGGTCAGCGATTATTCGGTAAATCCCTATGTAGGCTGTACGCATGCCTGCAAGTATTGCTATGCCAGCTTTATGAAGCGGTTTACGAACCACTCGGAGCCGTGGGGCGATTTTCTGGATGTAAAATACTGGCCGGAGATTAAAAATCCGCGAAAATACCGCGGCAAGGCGATGTTCTTCGGTTCTGTAACCGATCCGTATCTTCCGCAAGAAGAAACCTATCGGCGCACGAGGGCAATCTTAGAGCAGTTACAAGGCAGCGGCATCAAACTGAGTATTCAGACGAAATCCGATTTGGTCCTGCGCGATCTTGAGCTGATCAGGACATTCCCCGGCGCAAGGGTCGGGTTCAGCATCAACACGCTGGACGAATCCTTCAAGGATGATATGGATAAAGCCGTCAGCATCGAGCGCAGACTCTCCGCGATGAAGCGGCTGTATGACGCGGGTATCCGTACCACCTGTTTTATTTCGCCCATCTTTCCCGGTATCACGGATGTGCCGGCGATTATCGACCGGGTCAGGGAACAGTGCAACCTGGTATGGCTTGAAAATCTGAATCTCCGCGGCAGCTATCGGACGGTTATCATGGACTATATCCGGGGAAAGCGTTCGGAGCTTCTCAGTCTCTACGAAGAGATTTACAAACATGGCAGCCGCCTGTACTGGGAAACGCTGGACGCGACGATGCGCGCCTACGCGGAGAGGAACGGACTGGAATATGTCCGCAACGATGACAGCATGAACCGGCCTTTTAACGCGCCGCCGGCGATTGTGAACTTTTTCTATCATGAGGAGATCAAGAAATCCGCAAGGAAAGGCGTAAATAGGAGCGGCGCGGGCGTTCGTTTTTTATCCGAAAACGTTCAAACGCTGTTGTAAATCCGTTCGCGGATATTTCTTTCCTGTCACATTTTCGCCGGTCCGGCCTCTTTCTTTGGTATCATACAGACTATACCATTTTAATACGGCAATGACGGGAAGAGTAGGGACGTCCTCCGGTTTCAGAGAGAGAATTGACGGGTGAGAATTCTTACCGCGGCGGACCGAAAATCATCCAAGAGCCTGACCGTCGAAAGAACCGAACGGCTTTCGTAGGCGGTTACGATTTACCCCCGTTACCGGGTCTCCGAAATAGCTTTTCGGAACTGAGGTACGGCTTCGGAAGGAGCTGTATAAAGTTAGGTGGTACCGCGAAGAGATTCTTCGCCCTAATCGGGCGAAGTTTTTTATTTAATTAATCCGAAAAAACTTCCGATCGAAAAGGTTGGAAGACGGGAGGTTTAGATGAAATTAACCGGCGCGCAGATTGTCATGGAATGTTTGTTGGAACAGGATGTCGAAGTTGTTTTCGGCTATCCCGGCGGCACGATTCTCAACCTGTACGACGCTCTGTATGATTATCGGGACAAGATAACCCATATCTTGACGGCGCACGAGCAAGGGGCGTCCCATGCCGCCGACGGTTACGCGCGCGCGACGGGAAAAGTCGGCGTCTGTTTCTCGACGTCGGGCCCCGGCGCGACGAACCTTGTGACCGGCGTCGCGACGGCTTATATGGATTCGTCGCCGGTGGTCTTTATTACCTGCAACGTCGCCTCGAACCTGATCGGGCGCGATTCGTTCCAGGAGATCGATATTACCGGCGTCACGATGCCCGTGACGAAAAGCAATTACCAGGTCCGCGACGTGACGAAACTTGCGGACGTGATCCGCGAGGCGTTCGCCGTCGCGTCTTCGGGGCGTCCGGGACCGGTCCTGATCGATATTATGAAAGACGTTACGGCGCTGACGGCCGATTACGAATTTATTCCGAAAGCGAACCATGCCAAGGATTCGCATATGGCGCGCCTGCTGCAGCGGAAAACGAATATTATCGCCTATCCTGAGCCGGATCGCGAAGCGATCCGGACGGTCGCGGCATGGCTGCGCGCTTCGGAACGGCCGATGTTTCTGGTTGGCGGCGGCGTCGTCTCTTCCGGAGCGGCTCCATCCATGCGGCGTATCGTTGAATTGGTGAACGCGCCCGCGGCGGCGACAATTTTGGGCCAAGGCGTTTTTCGGTATGACGACCCGATGTTTACCGGCCCGATCGGGATGCATGGGACGAAGTTATCGAATCTGGCTTTCGTTGAAGCCGATCTGATTATCGCGGTCGGGACGCGTTTTACCGATCGCGTCGCGCTCAATCCGGGAAAATTCCGCGATCGGAAAAAAATCGTCCATATCGATATCGACGCGTCCGAGATCAATAAAAATGTTCGTGTCGATCTCGGGATTGTCGGCGATGCGGGAAGGGCTCTTGAAATGTTGATCGAGGCGCTCGGATCGGATTTTGAAAAGAAATCGAATTGGGTCGCTCCGCTTCTTCCCGAAACGCGAAAGAGCGCCTATCGGCATGAGTCGAACCTGTTGAAACCGGACGAGATTTTGCGCGCGCTGCACGAGCGGACCGGAGATAACGCGATTATCGTGACCGACGTCGGTCAACATCAGATGTGGACGGCGCTGCATTTTAAATTTTCCCGCCCGCGTCAATTTATCACATCGGCCGGTTTCGGAACGATGGGGTTCGGTTTGGGCGCGGCGATGGGCGCGAAAGTCGGCTGCCCGGACGTGCCCGTGATCGAAATCACGGGCGACGGCTGTTTTCGGATGAATCTGAACGAGCTGTCGACGGTCGAATATTACGATATCCCCGTGATTACGATTATCTTCAATAACGGGACGTTGGGAATGGTTCGCCAGTGGCAAACGCTTTTATACAAATCGCGTTATTCGGAAACGACGCTCGACCGCGGGCCGGATTTTGTTAAAACGGCGGAAGCGTTCGGCGTCGCCGGTTATCGCGCGTCGGATCTGGAAGGATTCCGCGCGGCGTTGGACGCGGCGCTGAAGAGCGGAAAAGCCGCGGTCATCGATTGTATCATCGATATGGACGAGAAGGTAGTTCCGATGGTCCCCGGCGGGAAACACCTTAACGACTTCCTGATCGATTAAGAGAGGAAATATCCATCATGGCGAACGGGAATACATTTACGATTTCGATTTTGGTTGAAAATTACGCCGGCGTCTTGTCGCAAATTACGCGTTTGTTTTCGCGGCGCGGCTATAATATCCAGAGTATCGCGGCCGACACGATTGAACGGCCGGACGAGACGCGGATTACGATCATCGCCGACGGCGACCTTGAGGCGGCTCAGCAGATCCTCTTTCAGCTGCGCAAGCAAATTTCGGTCATTTCGGCGAAGCTTCTGAATCCGGCGGACGCGATTCAGCGTTCGATGGTTATTGTTAAAGTTGACGGGGATACGAAGGAAAAGCGCGATGAAATCATTCAGATTTCGAATATCTTCCGCGCCAATATTATCGATATCAGCCTCGACTGCCTGACGGTTTCCGTGACCGGCGCGCCGGATAAAATTGAGGCTTTTATCCGCCTGATGACGCCGTTCGGGATTTTAGAGCTGGTTCGGTCCGGAATTGTGACGATCGAACGCGGAAAATTAACGATTCATAGTGAAGATTAAGGAGATAGAAAAATGGCGAAGTTATATTACGAGAAAGATTGCGATCTGAAGAACTTGCAGGGGAAGACGCTGGCGGTTATCGGTTATGGAAGCCAGGGACATGCGCATGCGCTGAACCTGCGCGACAGCGGCATGAAGGTTATCGTCGGGCTTCCGGAAGGGTCGAAGAGCCGCGCCGCCGCCGAGCGCGAAGGCTTAAAGGTTATGACCGCGGGAGAAGCGGCGAAGGCGGCCGACGTGATCATGATCCTGATCCCGGACGAAAAACAGGCGGATATGTACGCGCAGGACATCGCGCCGAACCTGAGCGCCGGGAAAGCGCTCGTCTTCGCGCACGGCTTCAATATTCACTATGGCCAGATCGTCCCGCCTGCGGATGTGGACGTCTTTATGGTCGCGCCGAAAGGTCCGGGGCATACGGTCCGCTCTCAGTTCGTCGAAGGATTCGGCGTTCCCGACCTGATCGCGGTTTATCAGGACGCGACCGGGAAAGCGAAAGATCTGGCTCTGGCTTGGGCGGCGGGAATCGGTGGAGCGCGCGCCGGGATTCTCGAAACGACGTTTAAGGAAGAAACCGAAACCGACCTTTTCGGAGAACAGGCGGTTCTCTGCGGCGGCGTCGTTGAATTGATGCGCGCCGGGTTTGAAACGCTGGTCGAAGCCGGTTATCAGCCGGAATCGGCTTATTTCGAATGTTTGCATGAGATGAAGCTGATTATCGATCTGGTCAATAAGGGCGGCGTCGCCATGATGAACTATTCGATTTCCGATACGGCGGAGTACGGCGAATACGTCGCCGGCCCGCGCGTCATTACCGAGGAGACGAAGAAAGCCATGAAAGGGCTGCTTAACGATATTCAGGACGGATCGTTCGCCGGAAAATGGATTCTGGAGAATAAAACCGGGCGGACGTATTTCAACGCGCGCCGCCGCATGCTGGCGGAACATCCGATGGAAACGGTCGGCGCAGAATTGCGCGAGAAGATGATTCGGAACAAGTAAGCGGCGTATGCGATCGGATCATATCAAATTGGGCGTTGAACGTGCCCCGCATCGCAGTCTTCTAAAAGCGATCGGCTACACGGATGAGGAACTGTCGCGGCCGCTGATCGGCGTCTGCAACTCGTTTAACGAGGTGATCCCCGGGCATATTCATCTCCGGCAGATCGCGGAAGCGGTCAAGGCCGGGATCCGCCTCGCGGGAGGAACGCCGGTCGAGTACGGCGCGATCGGCGTCTGCGACGGGATCGCGATGGGCCATGAGGGCATGAAATATTCGCTGCCGTCGCGCGAGCTGATCGCCGATTCCTGCGAAACGATGGTTCAGGCGCATCAGCTGGACGGGGTCGTTTATATCCCGAATTGTGATAAAGTCGTCCCGGGGATGCTGATGGCGGCCTGCCGCGTCGATATTCCGGCGATTTTCGTTTCGGGCGGACCGATGGCGTCGCGGACGGTCGGCGGTCGCGGGCTGGACCTGAATTCCGTTTTCGAGGCGGTCGGCGCGTTAAAAGCGGGCGCGATCGACGAGACGGAACTGAAATTCGTCGAGGATAACGCCTGTCCCGGCTGCGGCTCCTGTTCCGGGATGTTCACGGCGAATTCGATGAACTGCCTGACCGAAGTTTTAGGTTTAGCCCTGCCTGGGAACGGAACGGTCGCGGCGACGGAAGCGGCGCGGATCCGGCTGGCGAAAGAAACCGGGATGCGGATCATGACACTCGTCGAGCGGGATATTAAGCCGTCCGATATCGTGACGCGCGGGGCGATGCTGAACGCGTTCACGGCGGATATGGCGCTCGGCTGTTCGAGTAATTCGCTGCTGCACCTTAAAGCGATCGCCAACGAGCGCGGATTGACGCTCGACCTGCGGGAGATTAACGAAATTTCGGAGCGGACGCCGAACCTCTGCCGGCTTGCGCCCGCAGGCGCGCATCATGTTCAGGATCTGGACGCGGTCGGCGGGATTCCGATGCTGCTGACCGAGCTTCTGGCTCATGGCGTAATCGACGGCTTGGTGATGACCTGTACCGGAAAGACGCTGGGCGAGAATCTCGCCGGTCGGAAGTTCGTCCCGAATCCGGTTATCCGGCCGTTCGGCGATCCGTACGCGAAAACGGGCGGACTGGCGATCCTGTTCGGAAATCTGGCCGCGGACGGGAGCGTTGTTAAGCGTTCGGCCGTCGCGCCTGAAATGCAAACGCATACGGGACCGGCGCGCGTTTTCGACAGCGAGGACGAGGCGATCGCGGCGATTTACGCCGGAAAAATCAACAACGGCGACGTCGTCGTGATCCGTTATGAGGGGCCGAAAGGCGGTCCGGGGATGCGCGAGATGCTGTCGCCGACGTCGGCGATCGCCGGGATGGGGCTGGATAAGTCGGTGGCGCTGATTACCGACGGGCGCTTTTCCGGCGCGACGCGCGGCGCGTCGATCGGGCATGTCTGCCCGGAGGCGGCGGACGGCGGATTGATCGCGCTCGTCGAGGAGGGCGATCGGATTACGATCGATATCCCGAATTATTCGGTGACGCTGGACGTTTCCGACGCGGTTCTGGCGGAACGGCGGAAGCGGTGGACGCCGCGGCCGCCGCGGATTAAGAAAGGCTATCTGGCGCGGTACGCGAAGCTGGTCGCGCCCGCGTCCGAAGGCGCCGTGCTCAAGGCGTAA
>JASBYO010000078.1 GCA_029983925.1 Flexilinea sp. | reverse complement strand
GGGCTGATTCGCGTCGTCGGGAAACGCGATCTTTTTGACCGGATGGGCGTCGTCTCGATCACGACGGAGAAAAGCGATCCCGCCGAAATTGCCGATCGGCTTGACCGCGATTACGGGATTATGACGCGCGTCGGTCTGCACTGCGCGCCGTCGGCACATCAGACGCTGGGGACATATCCGACCGGGACGATCCGCTTTTCATTCGGATATTCGAATACGCTCGACGAAGTCGAGATCGTTTTGAAAGCGCTGACGGAGGTTCTGAATGGATTTTAAGCAGTTAGCTGCGTTTGTCACGGTCGCCGAGCTGAAAAGTTTCAGTAAAGCGGCCGAGCGGCTCTATTTATCGCAGCCGACGATCAGCGCCCAGATCCGCAATTTAGAGGCTGAACTGAAAACGCGATTGCTGTCGCGGACGACGAAGACGGTCCGGCTGACGCCCGCCGGAGAGGAATTTTACGAAGACGCGCGCGATATTCTGGCCATTCAAAAGAAAATTTATCGGCGCTGTTTCGACGAAAGAACGCTGACGCTTCGGATCGGCGCGTCGACGATTCCTGTGTCGTATCTGCTCCCCGAAGTTTTATTCGATTATTGGAAAACCCGTCCCGGATTCCGTTTCGAACTTCGTCAGGGCGGATCGCGAAAAATAATCGACGGCGTTCTTAACGGGCTGCATGACATCGGGTTCGTCGGCGTCGATCCGGCGGACGACGCGCTTGAAACGATTCCGGTTTGGCAGGATCGGCTTGTTCTGATTACGGCGTCGGATGAAAAATTCCGAGAGCTGCGTAATTTGAATCCGGTTCCGTATCAGGCGCTGCTGACTGAACCGATAATTTTACGCGAAGAGGGCAGCGGCAGCCTCCAAAGCGCTGAATCTTTCCTGACGCGGTTCGGGTTCGGGAAAGTTCGTCTTAACGTAATCGCGCGCGTCGACGATACCGAGGCGATT
Source organism: Flexilinea sp. (assembly GCA_029983925.1). Taxonomy (GTDB): domain Bacteria; phylum Chloroflexota; class Anaerolineae; order Anaerolineales; family Anaerolineaceae; genus Flexilinea. Next base: position 11,584 of record JASBYO010000078.1, on the reverse strand, counting down.
AAGCGCATGGTCGCGCGCGGCATGGGCGTTACGGTTATTTCCGATTTAGCGGTTCAAGATGAAGTCGAAAGCGGCGCGCTGCTGAGTTTTCCGTTGGACGAGATGATTGGGCGGCGCGATTTTTTCCTGATTTTTCGGAAGAACCGGGCTTTCACGCCGGAAATTCGTGCGTTGATCGACGGCCTGATCCGCTGTCTTCCGAACGCGCTTTCCTTGCGTCCGGACTGACCCGGCGTCGGCGATAGAGCGACGTCCCGTTTTTTCGACCGTTTGTCGTACAAATTTAAGATGAATGCAACCTCGGCGCGGCGGCGATCTCGTGTAAAATAAATTCGCGGGAGTTTTTTTGATCCGAAAGGGAGTCATATCATATGAGTACGCTGTTAGTTAGAAATATTGATACCTTATATACGAACGACACCGATTTGGGCGATATTCAGGACGGGGCTATTTTCGTCCGCGATAACGTCATCGAACAAATCGGGAAAACGTCTGAACTGCCGGCAAGCGCCGACCGCGTCATTGACGCGCGGCGAAAATTTGTACTGCCCGGATTCGTCAACACCCACCATCATTTTTTCCAGACGCTGACGCGGGCTGTTCCCGGCGCTCAGGATGAGGAGCTTTTCGATTGGTTAGTCCGTTTATACCCGATTTTCAGCGAACTGGATTCAGAAGCGACTTATGTCTCGTCGATGATCGCGATGGCGGAGTTGATCCTGTCCGGTTGTACGACGTCGAGCGATCATCAATATCTATGGCCGGCGGATTCGAAGCTGGACGATCAAATCCGCGCCGCGTCGGAAATCGGGATGCGGATCCACGCGGTGCGCGGATCGATGACGCTCGGGCGAAGCCAGGGCGGATTGCCGCCGGATCATGTTATTCAATCCGAAGATGAAATTCTTGCCGATAGTCAGCGTCTGATCGAAACGTATCATGACCCGTCGCGATATTCGATGTGCCGGCTTGTTTTGGCTCCTTGCGCGCCGTTTAACGTAACCGAGCGAATCCTGGTCGAATCGGCGCGAATGGCGCGATCTTTCGACGGCGTCCGTCTGCATACGCACGTTGCCGAAACGAAGGACGAAGAAACCTGGTGCGCGCGAACGTTTAACCTGCGTCCGGCCCGCTATATGGAAAAACTCGGCTGGGTTGGGAAAGACGTCTGGTGGGCGCATTGTATTTTCCTGACTCCGGATGAAATTCAATTGATGGCGGATACCGGCACAGGCGTAGCTCACTGCCCGTCCTCGAATATGCGCCTCGGTTCGGGAATTGCGCCGATCCGCGAGATGATCGACGCCGGCGTCCGCGTCGGTTTGGGCGTCGATGGGTCCGCCAGCAACGATTGCAGCCATATGATCAATGAGGGCCGTCAATCGCTGCTGCTGCAGCGGGTTGCGAAAGGCGCCAGCGCGTTGAAAATCCGCGAGGTCTTCCAATTGGAAACGACCGGCGGCGCGTCCGTCTTAGGGCGGGATGAAATCGGGATCCTGCGCCCGGGAATGGCCGCGGACTTTATCGGCATCCCGTTGGATACGATCGGGTTCACCGGCGGCGCGGTTCATGATCCCTTGGCGGCGCTGTTCCTTTGCTCTGTTCCGAAAGTCGACTTCTCGGTTATCAACGGGAAGATCGTTGTCGAGAGCGGCGAGTTGAAGACGGTCGATCTCGAACGCTTTATTGCGCGCCATAATGAAATCGCCAAGCGCAACGTCTCTAAGTATCCGGTTCCTGAACGGTTTAAGCTGGTTTAGGTATTTGGGAAAAAGGAATTGTCGGGATAAGATCTCCGAAAGCGGATTTTATCGTTTGAAAATCTGTTTTCCCCGTTTTCACCGAATCGGTTGTCCGGGAATAGGGGGTTTTAATTCGCCGGCTTTGAGGCTTCATATGAGAAAATTTTCTCATGTGAAGCCTCCTTTTTATGTTAAGTTCACGTTCTAAGGATTTAATCCCGATACAATTCGCGAAGAAATTTTAACGATATCCGAATCGTCTGATCCGATCGCGTCTCGCTAAGGATAAAATAATAAAGTTCGTATAATTTTTTAGAGCGGATTGCCCCGTACCTTACAAGGCGGAGAGAAGGACTTTTTATGAAATTGACGATGCACGACTGTTTGGAATTACGCGACGACATAACGCGGGAGCTTTTTATCAGAAAAACCGACGATAGCGTAACGATAACGGCCGAGAATCCCGGTTCATCTCTAATCGGCGTGATTCCGGCGATTCCAGCGGAAAAATTAGGCAGCGAGACGTTCCGGCAGACATACGGAACTAAGTACGCGCTGTACGGCGGCGCGATGGCGAACGGTATTTCTTCGGTTCAGATGGTTGTCGCGATGGGAAAAGCCGGATTTATGGCGTCATTCGGTTCCGGCGGGCTGCCGCTCGAACAGGTCCGCGCCGCGATCCGGGAAATTCGCGCCGAATTAGGCGATAAACCGTTTTTGGTTAACCTGCTGAATAGTCCTTTCGAGCCGGAAGCCGAAGAAAACATGGTCGCGCTCTTTTTAGAGGAGGGCGTGCGTGCGATTGAGGCGTCGGCGTACTTGACGATAACTCGGAACCTGGTTCTTTATCGCGTATCAGGGCTGAGCCGCGGCGCCGGCGGAAAAGTTCAGATCGGCCGCCGTGTGATCGCGAAAGTCTCCCGGAAGGAAATTGCGCTGCGTTTTCTCGCGCCGCCGCCGGCGAATTTGGTCGATCGATTGCTGTCGGAAGGTAAAATTACGGCGGAACAAGCCGAATTGGCGCGATACGTTCCGATGGCGGACGATATTACGATGGAAGCGGATTCCGGCGGCCATACCGATTACCGGCCGTTGGTCGGGATTTTACCTTCCGTCCTCGCGCTCCGGGACGCGTATCAGGAAAAGTTTGGATACATGGAACCGGTGCGGATCGGCGCGGCCGGCGGGATCGGAACGCCTGCGGCCGCCGCCGCAGCCTTCATGATGGGGGCGGCGTACGTTGTGACCGGATCGGTGAATCAGGCTTGCGTCGAGAGCGGTACGTCGGCTTATACGCGCGAATTGCTGGCGAACGCCGCCGCGGCGGACGTAACGCGTGCGCCCGCCGGCGACATGTTCGAGATGGGCGTTACCGTTCAGGTTCTGAAGCGCGGGACGATGTTCGCGATGCGCGCCCAGAAGTTATACGATTTGTATACGCGTTACGACTCGATTGCGGAAATTCCATCCGCCGAACGCGAAAAGATCGAAAAAACGATTTTCAGAACGGATCTTGAATCTGTCTGGCGGGAGTGTATTCAGTTTTTCAGCGTGCGCGACCCTGCGCAGCTTGAGCGCGGACGAAAGAGCGAAAAAGATCGGATGGCGCTGATCTTCCGCTGGTATCTGGGCCGGGCTTCGCGCTGGTCGGTTCAAGGCGAAAAAGAGCGGGAAATGGATTATCAAATTTGGTGCGGGCCGTCGATGGGCGCGTTTAACGAATGGACGAAAGGGACCGAACTTGAACGCGCCGAAAATCGATCGGTTTCCGATGTGGCGCTGCGTCTCTTGAATGGGGCCGCGGGACTGACGCGGCTGCGCATAGCGGAGCTGTTCGGCGTTGAGATTGCCGCCGGGACAGCGGGAAAATTTATGCCGCGCGGATTGGTTTAGCTTTTGCTTTTGCGAATTGCGGCGAATGGATCGCGCCGGCGGCCCGGTTCGTTATCCGCGTTGATCAAAAAGAAGGGTTCGTTTTCGGTTTAAACGAACCCTTTTGTTTTCATGCCGATAGATTTCGCATAGGGAAGCGTCCGAGGTTCCGGCTGCGAACTTACTCGATCAAAACGCCGTTTTCATATACCATCGGTTCGTGTTCGCTGCCGTCTCCGTAATATTCCGGCCGGGACAGCAATTCATTCTTCAACTCCGATTTGGATGAAAACAGCGTGGTTCGATATTCTTCGAAGGGCGCTATTTTTTCTAAAAACAAAAAGCCGTTTTTTTGCGGAATTAACACGCCTGCGTGCCCGACAAACAATTTTTTCTCGTCCGGATCGTGCATCACGACGCTAATAAGCGCAGCTTTGTCATTATTAAACGCTACCTGACGATCTTGTAAAATTTTTGGATAGACCTGCTCGAATTGATTGTCCGCTACGCCTTCCACACTGGCTCCGTCAAACACAGCGATGAATTCGCCTTCATGATCTCGGATCTGTTCGAAATCATTGTTCGTTTGAATAGCGTCCATATCAAACATTAAATAGTTGTCATACTCGCTTTTCGGATTTGCCGTAATGCTGTCTTCCAGAAGCATGAAAGCCGTTGTGCGGCAATTATAATCCTGTTCAGGCGTGGCGCCTTTTTTATAATCCTCAACATATCTCAGATAGGTATCTATATTAGACAATCCGCTGTCTTCCAGCTGTTGTTTCAGCGAAGTTTCTTTCGCGCTGCAAGCCGTAAACAAAACGATATACAGAATAGCGGTCATCATAATTTGTATTTTATTTTTCATCATATTTCCCTGTATCTCCCTGATTTTCAAATTTTTTCAGTATGCTTTCGATTCATCCAAAACTCGCGGCGTTTCTCGCCAAGCCGACGATCGTACGGCTCTTCGGATTATCCAGTATAAAATTTCTTCCGGGATGATCGGCGGTTTTTTTTTATTACGGTTCGCGTAAAATCCCAAAACGTCCGATATCCCGATTCCCGTTCGGATAAAAGCCGTGTCCGTCCGACGACGCGACGAAGTACTTAGAAGTTAACGTCAGCGCAAACGGCCGAAGGGTCTTGACAGTTTAAAGCTGCGGGCATAGAATATAACTAAGTAATATTACAAAGTAATATGCGAGGAAACGCAAATGGAAAATCAGACTGTACCCACCGATATGCCGACGAGGGATCGGATTCTCGCAAGCGCGCGGAAACACTTTCTTGCGCTCGGGTTTCAAGCTGCGTCCATTCGAAAAATCGCGTCGGATGCGGGATTCACTCCCGGCGCATTATACGGATATTTCGGATCGAAGGAAGAACTTTTTTATGCGCTTGCCGATCCGCCGCTCAGCAGGATCATGCAAAAGTTAAACGATATAGAAAACGAGATGATGACGCTTCCTCCCGAGAAAAGGCTCTTTGGGATGAACGCTATTTTTTATTCGCAGATCCCGGAGCTCGCAGATCTTATTTTTGAAGATCGCGCGATCGTGAACTTGGTTGTCAACGGTTCAAAAGGGACGAAGTATGAAAATTTCCTGGCGGAGCTAGTCGGACGCAACATTCATGTTATTTGCGAAGCGGCGGAGAACGTTGAGGAAAAAAATATCCGTATGGTCGACGAGGAGACGCTGGAGATATTAATGGAGGGATATATTGCGACGCTTTTCCATTTGATCGTTTCCGGACGCGATAAGCAGACCGTTATCCGATGTATGGGATTATTCGGAAAAATTTATGAAACCGGCATCCTTAGTCTCATTAAAAAGGAAAATGAATGCGACTTGTGATGAACCTCCCGATATCGCAGGCAAGGCAGCGGAATTGTTCGATCGGTTTGAAGTTGAAACGAAGAAGCGATCTGCCGTCATTACGGTTGAATTTATAAAACAGTCGTGATTGCGAGAAGTATGTTCCAAACTATCCGTATGATGAAAAAGACCGAATCCGCACAGATTCGCGTCGTTATATTCAGATAATTTTAATAAATAAGAAAGAAGGCGTTTTCGAAATGAGCAAAAAGATTAAGATTGAAAAAAACACGGTGCAGGAAACACTGGTCATGCCCCTGTACGCTAAAGCATGGGCGGTTAAAACATATCCGGATCTTTTTCATGACGCCGATTGCCATGAAATCATGGAGCGGCTCGACTATGATTTCTCTACCATGCAGGCGCAAGAAGGCAGCGTCAAAATGAGGCTGGCAGCGCTTGCGGCCGCCGTCAGGCAGTATGCGCTTGTCTGTGAGATTAAAGAGTATCTGAAAGAGCATCCGAAAGCGCTTGTCGTTAATATCGGCTGCGGTTTGGACACTGCCGGTCACCAAGCGGACAACGGAGAATGCCGGTTCGCGAATATCGATTTCCCGAATGTCATTGAGCTCAGAAAACAGCTTCTTCCATCCACGGATCGCGAGGAAAATATCGCGTCTGATCTGAACGATCGAACCTGGTTTGAAAAAATCGGGTTCGATAAAGAAGACGGCGCGATTTTTATTGCTTCCGGCGTTTTTCTTTACTTCAAAAAAGATGACGTAAAGAAGCTTTTTATCGCTATGGCGGAGCGTTTTCCCGGGGCGAGACTGGCCTTCGACGGCCAGAACACGAGGGGGATGAAAATAGACCTCAAGGCCATCCGGGCGTCAGGTATCGACGTCAGCGCAAACTTTGCCCTTGACGATCCCGTCAACGAGTTAAAGAGCTGGAGCGAAAAATTCGAAAACGTCGAAAGCAAGAAGATGTTTACAGATTATTTAAAGCCCGACAGGCGGTTTGGGCTGCTCTATCGGATTCTGACGTTATTCTCGGACAGAAACGGGATGTCCCAGCTTGACGTAATAGAATTCCGAAAGGAATAGTCGAAGTATGGGCTATCGCTATGTCCCAAAGGATATGATTCGTCATAGCGATTTCTATGGATTGTACAGCGCATTGCCGATAGATGTTCAAAAGAGGATTCAAGATGTCATAGCCGCACTTATCACGGAGAATCCGACATACAGACTCTCTCCGTTAACCGGGCCGGGATATTTTATGATGCATTGGCTGATGGGAGATCTATATACCGCGCTCGCTATTTATCTAATCCGAAAACAGGACGGGGAAGACGATGATAAGATTCTTGCCGAAATCGATCGCTGTCTTACGGAAGCGGGCAAAAAAATGAGCCGAAAAATGAAGCGGATCATGAAATTACCCTGCGCGTTTTCGATTGTAAGGTTTGTGCTGCCGAAGGCGATGACGCTCGCGAACGGACGCGGATTTCAGGTAATTCCTGTAGATTACGGCCGGAACGGATTTGGCTTTGACGTTACGGACTGTCCCTATTGCCGCCTTTTCGCCAAATATAATGCGCAGAAAATCGGACCTGTGTTTTGCCGCTTCGACGATACCGTGAGCGCCGGAATGGATAATCTTGAATTTATTCGGAACGGAACGCTTTGCCGGGGGAACGATAAGTGTGATTTTCTTTATCGGAAAAAATAAAAGGCGCTCTGCCGAAGCGGTACCTCCGTATCGGGAAGAGTACGTACGTATAAACGGTATTTCAACGTACCTTCTGCACTATCCTTCCGCGCCGGAAGCTCCGCTCATTCTTCATATCCATGGAGGTCCCGGCGCTCCGGCGTCGGCGTTCGCTTACTTGACGGAGACCTTTCCGAGAAATTACAGCATCGTATATTATGACCAGCGCGGCGCGGGCAAAACGCTGATCAAAAATCCCTTCGCAAAAGTGAGCGTCGCTGCCCTGAAACAGGATCTTCTGGAAACGGTTCTCCACTTAAAACGCACCTACCAAAAGGAAAAAATCTGCATTTTGGGTCACTCTTGGGGTTCTGTGTTGGGCAGCTCTTTTGTACTGGATCATCCGGAGCATGTGTCGTGTTATATCGGTTGCGGCCAGATGTGCTGTTTTGCGGAAAATGAAAAAAGGGCGTATTCATTTTTGCGGGACGCCGTTCTTCAGAGTGGCGACGAAAAAGCTTGGAAAGCGCTGATGAGGTTAGGTCCATATCCGGCAAAATGTTTCAGTTTGAACGCGCTGCTTAATGTTGTCCGAATGCGGAATCTGCAAGGGCGATTCGGCCTTGCCGTAAGGATGGATGAAGAAGCAAAACAAATCTTTCGTCAATCGCCGGTAGCCGGTCGGATCGATATGATCGCTTTTACGCTTGGCGGGCTCCGCAGCGCCGGCATGATGAAGGAATTTTGGAACAACGATCTGCGCAGCAGGGGATACGTTTATCAGGCGCCTGTTTATTATATAATGGGAGATCGGGACCGTACGACGCCGTACGAAATCGCGCAGGAATATTTTGACAGGATTGAAGCTCCTTTCAAAAAGTGGTATTTCGTTCCGAATGCCGGACATTTCGCGATGCTTGATAATACGGAAGCGTGGCGGCATATTTTGAATGAAGTCGTATGTACGCAGGCGGCGGGCAGCGATAAGTCTTTGATATAAATCCAAAATTTCGGGGCCGCTTGTCGGCTGTTCCGGCCTCTTCCCGCGCTTTGCAGCGGATAATCATCTTCGATAATACGAAGCAAATGCCTGAACCTGTCGGGCAGCTTTGAGCCGGCAGGCGGATATAAGTCAAAGTCTTCGTCAAGACGATTTCGCTGCGATGTTTGAACCTGTCTCTCTATTGTTAGAATCAGCAAGGATTTTCATCGGTTCCAACAGCTTCTCCTCGACCGGGAAAGGCAGCGGCGCCGTGGCGTAACCGCGAATTTCAAGGATAACGTTCCCGGTTTTATCGAGCACGCGCGCATCGTAGCCGGCGTGGATATCGTCCGGGTTGCTGTACTTGACTTCGGCGTACAGATCTTTTAAATCCTTCGGGTCTTCGTCGTAAACCGAGAGCGTTTGAATCGAGCGGGGAAGCGCCAGGATCCCGGAATTTCCGGCTTGATAGACGCCCGCCGTCTGGAAACAAAGTTCAATTAACATCGGGATGACCGACTGTTCGCCGCCGTCCAGAACGAGGGGTTCCAGATTCTTGGCCGCTCTGCCGACGACTGTAGCGCCGCTGCGCTGGACGCTGTCGAGGACCTGAAAAGTCGGCCCGTGGAAATACAGCTTATAGATCGTTTCGGTGTTGACCGATTCCTTGCGCAGCCACTCGACCGGTTCTTTCGCGGCAGCCGCGGCGGCTTTATCGGCCGTCAGGCGAACCGCGGCGGTAAAGTGGACGACATGTTCCGGCGGACGGTTTACGAACATCAGGTCGGATTCCAAAGAGACGCTGATTACGGTATGACCGGCGCTGGAAATTCCTTGCGCTTTCCATGTAACCGTCTTTTTTTTGTCGCGGTAAAACTTCATCGGTATCAGGAAGTTGATGTCTTCCATGCAGGCGACGCGATATTCGGTATCCGGCGCCGATATTTTTTCAGCGACGCGCAGCGCGGCTTTTTTGAATCCGTATATTCCGACCACGCCGGGAAGAATCGGAATCCCGTTCATGGCATGATCTTTCAGGAACGTTTCTTTTGTCGGATCAAGCTCGTTTTGAAGCGTTACGATATTGTTAGGATCGAAGTTTGCGTACATTTTATGATCATACTCGGAAAGACGGGCCGGCTGTCGGCTAAAAGCCGCAATTGTGACATAATCGTTATAGGATAGCGGCCGAACCGGTTCGGATGGGAAAGCGAAAGCGGCCGGAACTGTATAATCCGCCGACGTTGATTTAATAAAATGGTGTTGCTTTGCTTAAATTAATCATCCCTCATTATGGAAGTAGTGCCATATGAGGGATATCTTTTTAACTTAATCGCGATCCCGGCGAAAGATACGGATCAGGATTTTCCTTTCGCCTTTTCGACAACCTCGTTCATAAAATCCCAATTCGCGTCCATGTCCCGGACGTATTTAAACTGCGTACGGCAGCGGTCCAAGTTCTGATCGGGGTAATGTGTCTGGAAATAGGTATCCCCGTTCAGATAATCGGTCAGGAAACGGATCCCCGATTCAAGCGTCATCATTTTTGCGCCGACGGGCAGCATCCTGATTTCCAGATCGGTCAATTTCGAGCGCGTCGTATCGATAAACGTATTCGTATACGCTTCGTAATACGTTCGGTCGAGAAAAATTTTCGACAGGTCTTTCTCGTTCTCGCTCGCGCGGACCGCGCCGAAACGGATCGAATCGCCGAAATCGTTGACGACCAATCCCGGCATGACGGTATCCAGATCAATAACGCACACACCGGCGTTCGTAACTTTATCAAACAGGACGTTATTTAATTTTGTGTCGTTATGTGTGACGCGGAGCGGCAGTTTCCCGGCTTCCAGCAGATCGATCAACGTTGAGGCGAACGGGCGTATCGAGAGCGCGAATTCAATTTCCGGACGGACGGTCTCGATCCGGTTTTGATAGTTATATTCGATCGCGCGGTCAAGCGCTTCGTAGCGCCTGACGGTATGATGAAAATTCGGGATCGTTTCGGCTAAATCTTCGGCCGGAAAATCGGCGAGCAGGTTTTGAAATTGTCCGAACGCGGTCGCCGACGCGGCGAAAATTTCCGGCGTCGTCGCCTGATCGTAGCAGACGCTGTCCTTGACAAAATCGTAAAGGCGCCAGACTTCCTGATCTTCCGTGATCAGGTAATCCTGACCGTCGACGGTATCGATTAACGTCAGCACTTCGCGCTGATTCTTCGCCTTTTTTGCCAGATGTTTTGTAACGTTGACAATGTTGCGCATCAGGTTTTTATAATCGCGGAATACGAACGTATTGACTTTTTGCAGGATGTACCACGCATCGGTTGAAGTAACGACCTTATACGTGTGGTTGATATGGCCTGTGCCGTACCTTTCGCAGGCCAGAACTTTGCCGTCAACTTTAAAACGTCGCGAAACTTCGAATGCATCCATTTCTTTTATCCCCATAGGTTTTCCGGATATAAACCGATCCCGCGCATTTCTTTTAAGGCAGCCTTGACGGGTTCTTTATCTTCTTTATAAGTAACGCCATACCATTTTTCTCCCGTCGGCAGTACGCTAACCGACGCGCGCTTCTCATTAATCAGCTTGTTTGGAATGAATGGCAGGAAATATTCGCATTTCAACGGGTTGATCGGAAGATTTTCATGTAAGAAATCCGCGAACGTTTCGTCAATTTCGCGCATCAGCGACGGCTGGAAGCCCCAAAGATTCATTGAAACGATCGTCCCGTTCGGGATAAAGATATCCCGATCCTCTTCCTGAATCAAGGCGCCGCCGTCATGCTTGACGATTTTCAGCCGTTCGACGATCGCGCTCAGATAACCGTTTTCGTCCGTTTCACAGACGCCGCGCGAGACATAGCCGTTTTCGGTTAATGTATTTTCGATCCGATAACCGACCATCGCATGCCGCGTCGGATCGGAACATGTCGTTAGAAAGCGGTAAACCGATTCAAAAGCCGTTCGTCCGTAATAGTCGTCGGCGTTGATGACGACGAACGGTCCGCGGACGAGGTTCTTGGCGCTGAGAACGGCATGCGCCGTTCCCCACGGCTTGGTCCGTCCTTCGGGAACGCTGAATCCGGACGGAAGGTTGTCTAAAACCTGATATGCGTAATCTGTTTCGAATTTGGAGCGGACGCGGGACCCGATTTTTGCTTCGAAATCGCTTCTCATCTCAGGCTTGATAATAAAGATGACGCGGCGGAAACCGGCGGCGTACGCGTCGTATAACGCGTAGTCCATCATAACGTTTCCGTATTCGTCCAACGGGTCAAGCTGCTTCAAGCTGCCATAGCGGCTGCCCATTCCGGCAGCCATAATGATTAAGACCGGTTTTTCATTCATCTGAAATTGCTGTTCCTTCGTAATAAATTGGTCGGACTGTTGTTTCCGAGGCCGATTACCCCTTGACGCCGCCGGCGGTAATACCGGCGATAATTTTTTCCGA
>JASBYO010000077.1 GCA_029983925.1 Flexilinea sp. | reverse complement strand
CGAACAAATTTAGCCGGAGCCGGGAAGCGCTTATGCGGAAAGTTTCGGATATCGCCCGTTTATTCTCATGCCGAATCAGCCTGCGGCTATGATGGCGCTCATGGTGATATAATCCCGTTTAAGTTCCGACCGGCCGCAGGCCCGGTTCCTCAGAACGGATCTCCAAACATATCAAGGAATTAAAAATAACGCTGATGAATACGAAATCTCTGACCGGAAATCAAATTAAAATGATCGCCTTGATCGCTATGACGGTTGACCATCTGGTTTGCGTCGTTTTCCCAAATTATCCGACTGACTGGCGAATTGTCGGGCTGCACGCCGTCGGAAGGATTGCCGCGCCGGTCTTCTGGTTTTTCGTCGCGGAGGGATACCGCTATACGCGCGATTTCCGCAAATACGCGGCCCGGCTCCTGATTTTCGCTTTCATCTCCCATTTCGCCTATAATTTTGCCTTCGGAATTCCCTTTGTCCCGTTCAAAACGTCCGTTTTTAATCAAACGAGCGTAATTTGGGCGTTGTTCTGGGGTTTGATCGCGTTGGCGATTCAACAAAACGAAACGTTCAAAGATTGGCAGAAGATCCTGATGATTATCGGCTGTACGATCGTCGCGTTCATCGCCGATTGGAGCAGCATCGCCGTTTTAGCCGTCATGGAGATCGGCGCGCATCGCGGCGATTTTAAGAAACAGATGACGCGCATGATGATTTGGGTCGGGTTTTATGTCCTTGTTTACGTGATTTTTATCAATCCGCTGTACGGCGTAATCCAGCTGTTCGTCGCGCTGGCGATTCCGCTGCTGAAACTGTATAACGGCGAACGCGGGCGCTGGAAAGGGATGTCCTGGTTCTTCTACGCCTATTATCCGCTTCATCTGGTTCTCTGCGGCTTCATCCGTCTCGCGCTGCACGGGAATATCTCGGTCATGATCGGCGGCTGACCGGGCGCGTATATAGATCAGCCGATCCGCTGAAGCGCGACCAGGATCAGGCTCCGGATGAGCAGGAAGAGCGGCATCAATAAGCGGAATTTTGCTTTGCGCGTCTTATGACGAAAAACGCGCATCGCGATCCATGCGCCGAGCGGGCCGACCAGCGCCGCTTTCAGCAGCGCGCTTTCGGGAATTCGCCATTGTCGGTTGACGGCTTTCCGTTTATCGATCCCGAAGAAGATTAATACGGCGACGTCCGAAATGGTCAGGAAGATCAGCAGCGCGGTAAAAAAACCGTTTGACATCGTATTTGAAGGAATCCGCGCTTACGCTTCGGGGTCGGGATTGATTTTTACGATCAGCGAACGGGTCCGCGGTCCGTCGAATTCGCAGAAATAAATCCCCTGCCACGTTCCGAGAACCAAATCGCCGTCTTCGATCAGGACCGTTTCCGAAAACCCGAACATCGAAGCCTTGATATGCGCGGCGCTGTTGCCTTCAAAATGATCGTAACCGTCGTTCCAGGGGACGATTTTATTCATCGCGCGTAAAATATCGCGGACGACGTCGGGGTCGGCGTTTTCGTTAATCGTTACCGCCGCGGTCGTATGGGGAACGAATAGGGGCGCGCTGCCGGAACGGACGCCGGCGTCTCGGACGAGCGCGCGGATCTGATCGGTGATTTCGATCATGCTGTCGCGAGCGGGGGTTTGCAGCGATAGTTTTCGGCTTTTCATGCCAGCCTCGGATCTTTCGGCGCGTTCAGGATCAGCTCGACGATCCGTTCGGCGGCATGACCGTCGCCGTAAGGGTTGACGGCTTCCGCCATGGCGCGGTATTCGGACGCGTCGTCCAGGACCCGCGCCGTTTCCGACAAGATAACGCGCGGATCGGAGCCCACGATCCGGACGTTTCCCGCTGCGACGCCTTCGGGGCGTTCGGTTACCTGGCGCAGAACGAAAACGGGAACGCCCAAGCCGGGCGCTTCTTCCTGTAAACCGCCCGAGTCGGTCAGGATCAGCTTCGATCGTTTGATCAACTGGACCATACTCAGATAATCAAGCGGATCGGTCAGCGTGATGTTGGCGACGCCGCTGAGCTTTGGAAGGACGATCGAACGGACTTTGGGGTTCAGGTGAACCGGGAAAACGAGATGGACCCGATCCCGATAGCGCGCCGCGAGCGTCAACAGGGCGCCGCAGATCGCTTCCAGCGGTTTCCCGAAATTTTCGCGCCGGTGCGCCGTGACGGTAATAATTTCCTTTTCGCCGAACGGAATTTCAGCCAGCGGCGACCGCGCCGGATCGAAAGGAAGCCGCGCCGCCCAAAGCAGCGCGTCAATCACCGTGTTTCCGGTAACGTGGATCGTTTCGGGCGGGACGCCTTCGGCGAGAAGGTTGGCGCGCGCGCCTGCGGTCGGAGCGAAATGGAGATCGGCGATCGTTCCGGCGATGCGGCGGTTGATTTCCTCCGGAAACGGCGCCCATTTTCGGAAACTGCGCAGTCCGGCTTCGACATGACCGACGCGGACGCGGTTATAAAACGCCGCCAGCGCCGCCGCCATGACCGTCGTCGTATCGCCCTGGACGAGGAGCCAATCCGGTTTCAGCTCGTCCAGAACCGGCTGAATCCCGCTCAGGATCGCCGCGGTGAGACCGCTAAGCGTCTGATTCTCGCTCATCAGGCGCAAGTCGTAATCGGCTTTCATCGCGAAAACGTCTAAAACGCGGTCCGCCATTTCGCGGTGCTGCCCGCTGACGCAAAAGACGGTCTCGACCGCCGGCGTCTCGCGCAGCCGTGCGACGACGGGGACCATTTTGATGAGTTCCGGGCGTGTTCCGGCGACGACCATTATTTTCATGGATTAAAAACCTCGGCGCGTTTCGATTTTCGGGACGAACGAATCCGCCCTGTTTCCGATTATACTTGTTTTCAGACCGCGCCGCCGGCCGTTTCGTCTTAGTCGGACGGCTCCGCGGAAATTCCTGCGTTTATCGATTCGGGCGGAATCCGCTTTTAGGATAAGGAACGGTTTTATGCTCTCGAAAGTCATTTCATGCGCCTTAACTGATTTGGACGGGACGTTAATTGAAGTTGAGGTGGATACGTCTTTTTCGTCGCTGCCGAAAACGATTATCGTCGGTTTGCCCGATTTAGCGGTTCAGGAAAGCCGCGAGCGCGTTCGCGCCGCCTTCCGGAATTCCGGACTGGAGTACCCGCGTTATAAAGTTACGGTCAATTTAGCTCCGGCGGATATCCGAAAGGAAGGGCCGTCGTTCGACTTGCCGATCGCCGTCGGCTGCATGGCGGCGGGCGGTATGATTGAGCCCGAATCCTTTTCGAACAGTCTCGTCATCGGCGAGCTTTCGCTCGACGGATCGGTTCGCCACGTCCGCGGTATTTTACCGATCGCGGCGCGGGCGAAAGCGGAAGGATTTACGCGGATCTTCGTTCCCGCGGTCGATGCGAAAGAAGCGGCGCTCGTTCCCGGAATTACCGTCATACCGGTTTCCTCGCTTTCAGAGCTGGTTCATCATCTGAACGGCGAGGCTACGATCGCGGCGCAGCAAGCGCCGGCGCTGACGGACGACGAGCCGGTCGCCGCGACCGATTTCGCCGAGATCCAAGGCCAGGAAAGCGCCAAACGCGCGCTCGAGATCGCCGCCGCCGGAGGGCATAACATTTTAATGAGCGGATCGCCGGGTTCCGGGAAGACGCTGATGGCGCGGGCGCTGCCTTCGATTTTGCCGCGGATGACGATCGACGAGGCGCTCGACGTAACGCGGATTTATTCGATCGCCGATCTTCTTCCGAGCGATCGGCCGCTGATTCGGACGCGTCCGTTTCGCGCGCCGCATCATACCATTTCGAATATCGGACTGGTCGGCGGCGGAAACCCGCCGAAGCCGGGCGAAATATCGATGGCGCATCGCGGCGTGTTGTTTTTAGATGAATTTCCTGAATTCGGGCTGCGCGTGCTGGAAGTTCTGCGTCAGCCGTTAGAAGATAAAGTCGTGACGATTTCGCGCGCCGCCGGATCGGTAACGTATCCGGCGAATTTCATGCTGGCGGCGGCGATGAATCCCTGCCCGTGCGGATTTTACGGCGATCCGATAACGGCTTGCAGCTGTTCGCCGCTTGCGATTCGGAAATATCAGAATCGAATTTCCGGCCCGATGCTCGATCGGATCGATTTGCATGTCAGCGTTCCGCGCGTCGATTTTCAAAAACTGACCCATGCCGGACTGAACGAACCGTCGAAAAAAATTCGCGCGCGGGTTGAGGCGGCGCGCGAACTTCAGCGGCGGCGTTATCTCGGCTCTCCGATCGCGAGCAACGCAGAGATGCGTCCGGCGGAAATCAGAAAATTTTGCGCGCTTGACGCGGCCGGGCAGGCGTTGATGCGGCGCGCGATGCAGCGGTTCGAATTATCGGCGCGCGCCTTTCATAGACTCCTAAAATTGGCTCGGACGATCGCCGATCTGGCTGGTTCGGAGACGCTTCGCGCGGAAGACGTAGCCGAAGCGATTCAGTACCGGCGTCCCCAAAAAGGCTGAATAAAAACGCGCGGCGCGTTTCGCTTTTACCAGAGTCCGAAGCGTTTCTTCGGTTCTTCTCCTTCTTCTTTCGGTTCCGTTTCTCCAAAACCGAAGCTGTTCGTTTCGTTTTCATCCGTAATCGATTCGGCGGCCGCCGATTCGGATTCGATCGCCGGTTCTTCGACCCGCGCGCTTTCCGTCTCCATTGGCGTAAAATCGGGCGCGGCCGGAGCGATTTCGCCGATTGCGGATCCGGACTCGATAACGGTACGCATGATATCGGCTTTCTGTTCGCTGAACTTCATCTTTTCTTCCATCTTTTTCAGCGCCGCGTCCAACTCGTCCCGCGCTTCGATCGCTTCCTTACGCGCCTGCTCGGCCTCGGCGACGCTGAGGTTCGCATTGCTGATTGCGTTTTGCATGTCTTGGATCTCGCGGTCGGCGTCAACCTGAGCCGCTTCGAGCGTTTCTTTCGCTTCTTCCAATTCTAAAATTTTCTGGCGCAGATCTTTATTCTTGTTCTGCGTATCGATTAGATCGGCGCGGTATTTGGATAGGTTGTCTTCGAGTCCGGTCAGCTCTTTTTTATGGATTCGATCCGATCGTTTCCAGCGGAACCATCCTGGCAGCGTAAAAATCATGGCGAAAACGGCGCCGATCGTTAAAGCTAAAATCATTAAGATCGCCAAAGGTAAGTCAAATTGCCAGATAAAGAAGTGGAGTCGAACGATCGCCGTGTTCTGAACTGCGAAAATGACCGCAATCAGCGCGAAAATCAACGAGAAAATCATTCCGAATTGCATGGTGTCAGCCTCCTTGAACAGGTTGTTTCTTTTTGCCGTATGTCTAATTTTACCGTCTTAATTTCATAAGCGGGCCGGTCTGTGAACCGATTTCCAGTTCCCCGAAGTTGCCGTCGCGGACAGGCCGGTCCGGGCGGCTATGGTTTGTCTTATAATTAACCCGATGAAGAAGATTCAAACCCGCTATGTATGCAGCCAGTGCGCGCGCTCCAGTCCGAAATATCTGGGCCGCTGTCCGGGCTGCGGCGGATTGGGGACGATGGTCGAAGAGGTCGTCGCCGCGCCTTCCGCCTCGGATCGCCTGACGCATCCGGTATTCCGCAAAACGGAACCGGTTCGGCTCCGCGATATTGATTTGACGGCTGAAAAGCGGATCGATCCGGGAATCGGCGAACTCGCGCAGGTTCTCGGCGGCGGTATTGTTCCGGGTTCGCTGATCCTGATCGGAGGCGATCCCGGAATCGGGAAATCGACGCTCTTGCTTCAGACGGCGATCTATTTAGCCGGAGCCGCGACCGTTCTCTATGTATCCGGCGAGGAATCGGAACGTCAAATTAAGATGCGCGCTGAGCGGATCGTCGAATTAGCGCCGAAATTCCGCGATCTTTCCGAGCGGCTCCTTCTTTATACGGAAACGAATCTTGAAGCGGTCCTGGACGCCGTCGCCGAGTTTAAGCCCGGCTTCCTGATTATTGATTCGATCCAAACGATCCAACTTCCGGCGTTGGAATCGACGGCGGGATCGCTGATTCAGGTTCGCGAATGTACCGGAAAGCTGCGCGAGTTGGCGAAGACGACCGGACTGACGGTTTTCGTGATCGGCCACGTTACGAAAGAGGGTATGATCGCCGGACCGCGCGTCTTGGAACATATTGTCGATACTGTCCTCTACTTGGAAGGCGACCGCTTCCAGACGCTGCGCTTATTGCGTTCGGTTAAGAACCGCTATGGCGCAACGTCGGAAGTCGGCGTTTTTGAGATGATTGAAAGCGGATTAAACGAAGTAACGAATCCGTCCGAGCTGTTCCTGAGCGAACGGATGGTCAACGCTTCAGGCTCGGCGATCGCGGTGACAATGGAAGGGACGCGGCCGCTTCTGGTCGAAATTCAAGCGCTGACAAACCCGAGCGCGTACGGGAATCCGCGGCGAACGCCGATCGGCGTCGATATGAATCGGCTGTTCCTGATTACGGCCGTCTTGACGCGGCGCGTCGGGTTGAAATTGGGCGATCAGGATATATTCGTCAACGTCGTCAACGGCCTTCGGATCAACGAACCGGCGTCGGACTTAGCGGTCGCCGGGGCGATTTTTTCGTCTGTACGCGGCGTCCCGCTTCGGGCGGATACGGTTTTGATAGGCGAGATCGGCTTATCGGGCGAGCTGCGCGGAATTCAGAAATTAAGCGCGCGGATAAACGAGGCGCGGAAACTGGGCTTTACGAAAGCGATCGTTCCGCGCGTTCATCGAAAACAGGATAAATTCCCGCCCGGAATTGAGATAATTCAGGCGCGGACGCTGAAAGAAGCGCTATCCGCCGCCCAGTCTGCTGAACCGAATCCGGACATGCGTCCGACGAATTGAAAGATCCGGCAACGCTGAATATAAAAGGAGCAAATGATGAACGAAACGATACGAAACGTCGAGATGAGTACGCTGAATTTTTGGAATCTTTTCAGGACGCCGAAAATCCACGCGTTGGAACACGCGACAATCTCGGTCTTAAACGAACGTTTTCAAAGACGGAAAATTGCCGGATTGTCGACGCCGTTCGGCTTCGTCCTGATCGGGCCGGCTGCGATTGAGGAAGTCCGCGACGCTTTCGATATCGCGCTGAGCCGGTTGAACGCCGGAGAGAAGGATTTGGCGCTTTCGAAAAACTGCGGAACGAATCTGGCGGTAACGGGAGCGCTCTGCGCGTTGGCGGCGATTATCATTTTTTCAGGAACGAAAAACGCGAAAGATCGGTTCCGCCGTTTCGACGTATTGGCGCTGAGCGCTGCGCTGATCAGTCGTATCGGTCCGAAGCTCGGTTTCGCCGCGCAGCGGCGCGTAACGACCACCGCGGATGTACGCGGGCTGGCGGTCGACGGAATTTACCAGACGACCGTATTGGGTCAGGACGCTTTTTTCGTCCGTATTATTTCGGAAGAGGCGGCGGGGTAACGGCGCGTCATGGCAGCCCAACTTTCCGTCCGCATTCTCCATGGCGATGATGAAGAAACGATCCGGACGATCTTAGCCGGAATCGAAGCGGATCAGCGCGCGACCGGGATGTCGGAACTGAATTTTCAGGTTCTTGACGGGAAAAGCGTCGGCGAGGAAGCGTTTTCAAACGCGGTTTACGCGATGCCGTTTATAGCCGACCGACGTATCGTCGTTCTGACCAATCCGCTGTCGATGGCGGGCGGACGCGACGGGAACCGACGCTTTACCGAGCTGCTTGGCTCAATTCCGGAAACGACCTGTCTGGTTCCGGTTATTCCGGATTCGTTTGAACGGAAAGATTGGGTTGCGCTGCCGGTGAAATCGTTCCTGCGGAAATGGGTCGCGGATCATCCGGATTATGCCGTGATCGAGACGCACGCTAGACCTGATCTGAATGGAATGCGTTCCTGGATTACCGCGAAAACGGCTGAGTTGGGCGGCGAGATTGAACCTGGCGCGGTTCGGCTGCTGATTGGGATGCTCGGAAACGATACCGGCGAAATCCGTCAGGCGCTGGATAAATTGCTCCTGTACGTAGATTTTAAACGACCGATCGACGAGAGCGACGTTAGCGAACTCGTTTCCGCGAATACGTCGGTTAATATTTTTTCGATGATTGACGAGCTCGTCGCCGGGAACGCGAAGTCGTCGCTTTCAAAGCTCCACCAATTGGCAGATGAACAAGACATACCCGGGCTGTTGGCGATGATAACGCGCCAGTTCCGCCTCCTCCTTCAGGCGCGCGAGATCTTGGACGAAGGCGGCGACGGGCGCCGGATCGGAAAAGAATTGGGGCAGGTCGATTTCGTCGCGAATAAGCTGGCCAATCAAGCGCGCGCATTCACGATGGGCCGGCTGCGTTCGCTTTACGGTGAGTTAGTTGCGATTGACAGAACCGTCAAATCATCCCAATCGGATCCATTAATCGCGCTTGATTTATTTGTCGTCGGGATCGCCGCGGCGAATCGACGTTGAACGAACCGCGTAAATTTTTCTCGTCCGCTTATCGTTTGGCTTCAATATACGGCAGGAACCAATGACCGGAGCCGCCGCGTGTTTCGGACGACGCCGGCGAATCGACTTCGCTGAGCTGGTTCCCGACGCGAATCAGATGGATCCAGCTTTGACCCGGCTTGAGCGGGAATGGGCTTCCGTCAGAGTTTACGAAGCGAATCGGACGGAACCGCGTTGTCGTTCTTTCTGAATCCCCGCCGATCGTCGTCCAGCTTACGTCGTAGCGGATTCCGTCGCGGAAGACGACCGCAGGGCGGCTCTTGATATAGTTCAGAACCGGTTTAAATCCGTCGCTGCGCGTTTCGGTGTCATGGAATAACAAGACGACATTCTGCGCGCCGACTTGACGGCCGGTTAACGCGTCCGTGTCCGGAAGAATTTCCTGATTTGAAATCGCGTTTTGAGAACGGTTATAAAGCCCGGTTGCCGGATCATATTCCCATAGAACCTGGTTCGTCTCCGCATAGCGGATCCGGAGGCTGAGGGCCGGAAGACCGGCTCCCGGAGGTCCGTACGAAAACGGTAGCGTCAGTAAATCCGGATTCGGAGATTGAATCTTCGTTCGCCAATTTTTCAGGTAAGTTTCAAACGTCGTCAGCGGTAATTTCGGAAAGAGATCTTTTCCGCTTTCGCCGTACCAGTATTGAACGTTGTACAGTCCGTCGGCAATGACGCCGTTTCGGTTTCCGGCGCTGATTAAGATTGCGCCGTAATGGTTTCTCAGGTCTTCGACGCCGTAGAGCGCGCCCGCGATCGGACCGAGAGACGGTTCTGCTTCCGGCGCGGCTGCCGGAAGCTGCCCGTAAAAGAGGGCGAAGGGCCGCGAAATTCCTCCCTGATCGTAAAATTCGAAAACCCATGCGGCGGATGTTAACCCGGCGGCAGGGCGATATTTATCCGGGTATTTTGCGATCGGAACGAGCGCCGGCGGAAAAGAGAGAAGCTCGGGACGATCTATCGTCAACCCTGTCAGCGGGTTGATCGCGCTGCCGGCTTCTTGCGCGAAGGCCGGGATGAGGTTCGCCAACGTCAGGATCAGCGTCAACGCGAGTGCGTATGTCAGTTTGCAGCTTGTTTTTTTCATCGTTCGTTCCTCCGATTCAGCGGCGCATTCCCGCCGGATTAATCTTCTTTTTAATAGACTAATTGTATCAGCCTGTTTCGGGGTTAAAGAGAAAAAACACCCATATTTACGGGTGTTTCAGCTCCTCGACCAGGATTCGAACCTGGAACCTAGCGGTTAACAGCCGCCCGCTCTGCCGTTGAGCTATCGAGGATCAACGGCAATAATTATATTCGAATTCATGAGGCTGTCAAGAACGAGGTGATAAATTCGGGATTTATTTGTGGCTAATCAGTGATATTGTCTTAGAGAAAAATCTTGGAAAATGTCTTGCAGCATGTCATGATGAACGTCAATTTGTTATGATCGTCAGCAGGAGGATTTCTTGATTGTTTCATGGTTTCTTTCTACCCTCATAATCCTTTTTTTGAGACATTTTCCCTGAATGTTGACACGGTTCTGAACTGCAATTTTTGGAGAGTGTGAATCGTAAAAGTTGCAGAAGAAACTGCGACAGTAAGCATAAACCCAGTTTGCGTTTACTTTTACATTCTTCATCCGATATCGTTCGGTACCATTCTGCAACGGAAAGCGCGTCCTCAGAGTCGATCCGTGATATAGTTTAATCATGTCAAATTGTCACGAAACCAGAAACGGCTTCCCCACGTAAATTAATGTATATTACAAAACAGAAATCAGCGCTTGATTTCGCCCAAAATGAAAGGTAGCAAACATGAAAAAAATTCTATCGATTGTCCTGATTTTCGCGGTTTGCCTCTCGCTAATCGCGACGCCCGTTTTTGCCCAAATTACGTATGAAAACAAACAGCCGGCACAGCCCGAAGAACCGGCGGGAGCCGAGGATTCCGTCGATTTTGACATGCCGGTCAGCGAGGCCGAAATCGCAAACGCGCGCATGACGTTTAACCTGGTCGCGAATTATATCGCCGAATTCGACGCCGCCCAACTGTATGCCGACTTGAGCGAAATCGTCAATTTCAGCGATTCGTTCGATTTCTGGAAAGACGACATGACCGCGGATCTGAAGAACTTAATCTTCGGCGAGTTAAAAGCCAGCCTGCCTACGTTGGACAGCAGCACCTTTTTAGAAGACGCGATTCGCGAAAGCCTGAGCAGCGAAGAGGGTAAGAGCAGTCTCGCCAGCGCAGGGATCAAACAAATCGGCGATAACGCGTTCGATTTGATGGGTTTTATGACGATGACCGTCGAAGGCAACGCGTATATTTACAGCGACGCGACCGGAAAAGTCAT
The DNA here is from genome assembly GCA_029983925.1 of Flexilinea sp. Classification (GTDB taxonomy): domain Bacteria; phylum Chloroflexota; class Anaerolineae; order Anaerolineales; family Anaerolineaceae; genus Flexilinea. The sequence goes on along the minus strand of JASBYO010000077.1, from coordinate 1,804 downwards.
CCAGAAACTCAGTCTCGCCGCCGGTCCCGATCCCGATTCGGTTTATATTAACTTCGAAACGAACGCGGATCCCGATCAACCTCTCGTTATTGAAGCGATCGCTCATATCGGCGACGACAAAATTACCGTCAGCGGGAAGGAAGACGGGGCAACGGAGTTTGAACCCCAGTTCGAGATCGACTTTAGCGAAAAGAACCTGGTTTCGATTATCGGACTTAAAGATGAAAAGAAGATGACGGTTCAGTTTATTCCGGAAAATTACCAAATTTCCATCACCACGCCGGGACCGAACGACGAGATCGGCGAACCCGTCGAAGAACAGGTCAGCGTCGTCGAAATCAATCCGGAAAATAAATCTTTCGGACTGACCGTCAACGGCGAAGAACTTCTGACCGTCTACTTCTACCCCGAAGAAAAAGAAATAACGCTCGTATCGCCGGGGCTGGCCGACGCGACGGCGGGACTCGGCGGCAGCGGAGGGGAATCGCTGACGTTCAAGTTTGACGACGAAACGATGTCGTTAGACGTCGTTTCCGGCGAAAGCCCGCTCGCGGAATTGGTTTTCAGCCAGGAAAATTCGGCGATCGATCTCTCGATTTCGGCCGGGGAAATGGGAATGATGAGCGGTATCTCGCTGAGAGTCGATGCCGCCGCTAACAACGTTGTCTTTGTCTTCATGGGCATGGAGATGTTCAATTTGACGCTGGATACCGAAGCGGAAACGATTTCGATCGCCTCGGTCGACATGGAGACCCAGTCGAAAACGACAGAAGTCCTCACGCTGGAGGACTTGGCGAAGATGCTGCGAAACCAAGTCGGCGTAGAAGCCGGGATCGTCGAATAAGCCGTCGGGAAAAGTTTACGGAAGGCGGGGTCGTCAGATTCCCGCCTTTTTTTCTACATCTCGAAAACGGGTTCATCCGTCTTCACGCAGAACAGGGGACGACCTTCTCTTTTTTAAGGATGATTGCCGAATGAATTTAATCGCCTCGCGCCTTCCGCAGCAAACAAAAAACGATTTTCGCGCCATGTGGCGGATCGCATTTCCGATCATGATCCAATCGCTGGCGTCCACGTCGGTTAATCTGCTTGACGCATGGATGATCGGAGCGCTCGGCGACGCCGCGCTTACCGCCGTCAATATCAACACCCAATTCTTTTCGCGTTTTTTTCATGTTATCCTCTTCGGGTTGGGAAACGGCGGATCCATCCTGATCGCCCAGTACTGGGGCATTCAGGATCGGAAGCGTATCCATCGCATCATCGGGACGCTGTTGACGATCGGCGGGGCGCTCGGGATCGTTTTCTTCCTGATCGTAACGCTGATACCCGGCGAAATTATCCGCCTGTATACGAAAGATGAAACGGTCATTATTTTAGCCGAACGTTTCCTGCGAATCCAGGGGATAACCTTTCTTCTTTACCCGATCAGCATGGTTCTCAGCGCATCGCACCGCGCTACCGGTAATACCAGGATTCCGATGATCACAGGGACGAGCGCTTTCCTGATCAACTTCGCGCTGAATTATATTCTGATCTTTGGAAAATTCGGCGTTCCGGCGCTGGGAACGCAAGGAGCCGCGATCGGAACGCTGATTTCGCGCGTTGTTGAAATGATCCTGATGCTTTTGCTGACGTTCCGTGACGAAAACCCCTGCGCCGCGCCAATCCGCGTCTACTTCCAATATCGGAAAGCACTTGTAAAAAAAGTATTCAGAAGTTCGGGACCGGTCGTCGTCAACGAGTTTTTCTGGGGACTCGGCGTCAACGTTTATTTTTCATTTTACGCGCGTATCTCGACAAC